>JAIRRM010000206.1 GCA_031255975.1 Propionibacteriaceae bacterium
CGCCATGCGATTGCCGCCCGCCATGGAGGGCTGGTTAGGCCGTCCCTTCCAACTGAGATTGGTGGGCCGTCCGGCCACGCCGGTACCAGCGGTCGGCAACAAAGCCTCCCATGCGGCACAACAACAGAAACTGCTGCAACAGGCGTTTTCCGGGCTGTGAGCCATAAAATCTTCATCGGAATACCGACACTCCGAGCGTGGTATGCCTGTGCCTCTTGACTGGTATGGCATCCTAGAAGGGACGGGCATCCTTACGGTGTGGATGCCCTCGTGATCCTTTACAAGACCTGAATGTGACCTCCCCTTATGCCTGCTGGACAGGAGCCGAATACACCAATGGACTGGCGTGATAAAGCTGCGTGCCTCGATGAAGACCCCGAATTGTTTTTCCCCGTCGGGAACACCGGGCCCGCCCTTGCCCAGATTGAAGAAGCCAAGAAGGTATGCGCCCGCTGCTCGGTGCGCGAGGAATGTCTCCGGTGGGCGCTGGAGAATGGCCAGGATCACGGCGTGTGGGGCGGTATGAGCGACGAGGAGCGGCGCTCCATGAAGCGTCGCAACCGCAGTCGGATGCGCGTCGCCTGATTCAGCCCCGGTGCATCGTCTGATTCAACTCAGGTCGAGTTTCACGGTGGCCACCGTGCCGGGGCCGTCGATGTTGTCTGCCAGGGTGAAAGTGCCCCCCATGTCGGCCACCAGCGTAGCCACGATCGACAACCCCAGCGACCGGGTGGCAGCGATATCGAAGCCCTCCGGCAGCGGCGCGCCGTCGTTGGCGATATAAACACTCAGGTGCGTCCCGTCACGGTGAGCGGTGAGCGTGAGGACGCCACTGCCGTAGGCTAGACCGTGCTCGATGGCGTTCTGGCACAGTTCGGTGACCACCAGCGCCAGTGAGGTGGCCGGGTCGGCCGGCACCATCCCAAAACTCCCCTCGCGTCGTGAGGTGACCGTTCCGGTAGTCGAGGCGAGATCGCCCACCATCAGTAACAGTTGATCCACCACCTGATCGAAGGGCACCATCTCGTCGTAGGTGGCGGACAGGATCTCATGCACCACGGCGATGGACTGCACCCGTGATACCGCCTCGCGCAGCGCCGCCCTGCCCTCGTCACTGTTCATCCGCCGCGATTGCAGTCGGAGCAGTGACGCCACCGTCTGTAGATTGTTTTTCACCCGATGATGTACTTCGCTGATGGTGGCGTCTTTCGTCGTCAGCCTACGTTCCCGTTCCCGCAGCGCCGTGGCATCCAGGCAGAGCACAAACTCGCCCAGGCGCTCTCCCGGACGCGAAAGTGGCAGGATACGCAACCGGACGACGGCCTCGGCACCTTCGATATCCACCTCCTGCGGACGCCGCCCGAACGCATCCTCTTGGCCTTTGGCGACGGTCTCCAGCCGACCGAGTTCCTCACTCACCGCACGCAGATTGGAACCTTCTAGTTCGTTGCCGAGTCCCAACCGTCGGTAAGAACTGATGGCTTTGGGGCTGGCGAACAACACGGTACCGGCGTTGTCAGTACGGATCACCCCGTCGGCCACTCCGGGGCTGCTGGAAGGATCGCTCGCCGGTTCGGTGGGAAACACCCCGCGCCACAACATGTCGGTGAGCACAGCCGAGGTATCGAGGTAACAGTCTTCCAGCGCATTGGTGACCCGACTGTGGTCGCGGTTGGAGCGAAGCTCTACGACGGCGAGGGAGCGCCCGCCACGGATGATCGGCACCGCGGCTATCACCGCCCCCGCGCCATCCTCGCCGATGGGCGATGACACCGGTTGCCCACTGATGTACGCGGCGGTGACGGGGCCGTTGGTGTCGAACGGGATGGTGTCACCCACCATGCTGTGCTCCAGCGTCGTCGGCCCGGTGTTGGGACGTTGCTGCGCCCCCGCCCAGAACACCGATCCACCAGAGTCGAGCAGCCACAACACCAGATCGGAAAAGGAGGTGTCGGCCAGCAGACCCCACTCGCGCACCAACGCCGCCAGCCAACGGCGGTCATCGGTGGAGATATCGGTATGCTCAGCGAGCAGTGCGGCAAGATCCGGCATGTCGTCATCCTATCCACTTATCCGCCCCACTCATCCCGTCCATAGTCTTTCGTCCTGATTTCGCCTCGTGCTGAGCCGTATCGCATCCGGAACCGCAATCCGGGGCGTGCGGCTTGGGGAATCCGTCGTCGACATGGCAGAATCGGTACCCGCAGCAGTTGGCTGCTTAGGTACCTCAGGAGGTTTGACATGGGTAAGGGTGGCCGTAAGCGCCGCGCGCGTCGCAAGAATGCCGCCAACCACGGCAAGCGTCCAACCGCGTGAGCGCTGGCGCTCATAATGACAGAGCCCTTGGCCGATATGGCCAGGGGCTCTTGCTTTGATCGTCGTGTTGCTCAGGCAAGTTGAACGGCAAGCGCGTTCACTCGGGCACGTAACACCTCCGGGGCGTTGGCATCGACTCCGCCGCAGCAGCGCTGTAGCAGTTTCGTGAGCATCTCCTCGGCTTGAAAGTTGTCCAGACACCGCTCGCAAGCTATTAAATGCTGCCTAATCACATCGGAAGCGAGTTCCGACAACTCGCCATGCAGGAAGGCATGTACGTTGTGTAGCGCGTGGGCGCAACGATCTATATCGTTGTCAAACCGGCAATCATGTTCGCTCATTCGCCTTCTTTCCCTCCAATGCCTTGCTCAGCGGCGTACTTGCGCAGCTTCAACCTGAGTTGTGCCCGGGCGCGGTTCAACCGGCTCATCACAGTACCAATCGGCGTATCCATGATTTCGGCGATCTCTTTATATGAGAACCCCTCCACATCGGCCAGCAACACCACCTGCCGGAACTCTGGGCTGAGCGAATCCAACGCGTCAGTGACCACCACATCCGGCATCGCCCCCAGCGCCTCGGCTTCAGCGGAGCGCAATCCAACGGCGTCATGGCTGGCTGCGGCGGCCAACTGCCAGTCTTCGATGTCCTCACCGCCACTTACTCGCGGCTGCCGCTGCGCCTTGC
>JAIRRM010000017.1 GCA_031255975.1 Propionibacteriaceae bacterium
CGCTGAACGGGTCGCCGCGATGAACCTGGAGCGGGGCGAGACCCGGATCGTGGAAAGGGTGGCATTGGACAGCAACGCCCCCTCCGAAGTGGGACAGGTGGGGCTGGCACTCAACACCATGCTTGACAATGTGGACGATGCGCTGGCCGCTAGACAGGAATCCGAGACCAAGGTACGACAGTTCGTCGCCGACGCCAGCCACGAGTTGCGCAACCCGCTGGCGTCGATCCGGGGGTACGCGGAACTCACCCGGCGCGGACGAGACGAACTACCACCCGACACCGGCTTCGCACTCTCACGTATCCAAAGCGAATCGGAGCGGATGAGCAAACTCATCGATGACCTGCTGCTGCTGGCACGATTGGATGCCGGGCGTGACCCCAATTTCGAGGCAGTGGACGTAGCAGAACTGCTTGTCAACGCCGTATCCGACGCGCAAGCCGCTGGGCAGGATCACGAATGGTCGGTAACGGCACCGGAGGAACCGGTGCTGGTGCGCGCCGACCTCGGCCAACTGCATCAGGTGTTGGCGAACCTGCTCTCTAACGCCCGGAAGCACACGCCCGCCGGTAGCGCCATCACAGCTAGGTTACGAGTGAGCGCCACCGCATATGGCATCGACAACGGTGACACTAAAAATCACGCGCCAAAGATACCCGCTGGTGGTGCCGGGACATCGGTGAGCGGTCATAGCCGACTCGCCGTGCTGACGGTGACCGACGACGGCCCCGGTATCCCCGCCGACGTGATCCCAACCATATTTGAGCGCTTCACCCGCGCCGACACCGCCCGTAGCCATTCCGCCGAAGCCTCCACCGGACTGGGGTTGTCAATCGTCGCCGCCGTGATCGCCGCCCACGGCGGGAGAGTCTGGGCCGAATCCAAACCCGGACATACCGTTTTCACCGTGATACTTCCGGTTATGGATTAGCGCAATGGCTCCCCTGGCGAGTGTCGTCTCGTCAACGTCCTTGCTACCTTGCCGTACCTGAATCGCGGTGAGCCGTCCCATGAAAATGCGCACGACGATGCCCACACCCCACAACAGGGAACTCAACAGGCCTATCAGACCTGGATGCTTGCCGGTGCCCCCAGTGGGACTCGAACCCACGACCTAAGGATTAAAAGTCCTCAGCTCTGCCAACTGAGCTATAGGGGCCCCGCTAGTCTACCGCGACATGAGACGATGGACACTATGGGAACGACTGCCCAAGGGTTCTGGCTCATTCTCGGGGTCGGATTGGTGCTGCTTATCGTCGCCGCACTGGTAGATCGCCGGGATCGTATCCGCAAGGAGCGTTCCCGTCCTGGCACCACCGATCCGACGGCCACCCCCGACTACGTGCTAAAAGCAGAGCTATCCAGTGGAACCTTGCCGCCACTGCCCCCCGCCATCGCCGTTCAGGAAAGCGACGCCCCACACCTCGCATTACGGCTGTTAGATGATCGTCTCGCCACTTACTCCGGCGGCAACTCGGTGGTCTACGACGCGGCTGTGCTGGTGCTCCCCAATGTGGCCATCTCCGACATGCGCGAGGTGGTACGGGTGTTGCAGCGCTCCGCCGCAGCCGACAAACCGTTGCTGCTGGCGGTGTTCACCGTCGCCTCCACCGTGCATGAAACCCTGGTGGCCAACCATCTCGCCGGGAAACTCACCCTCCAAGTGCTTTGCGACGACGACGAGGCACAGGCCGGGCTACAGCAATTGGCGCAACTCAGTGGCGCGACACCACTCAGCTACGCGGAACTTATCGCCGATGACGTACCGCCCGAGGTCTACGGCCAACTGGCGCTGAGCGTCGCCACCGCCGACCCGCCACGGGCATGGGTGGTGAAATAGCCGCATCTCCCGGGCTTCGACGATCATCCCCGAACCCGGGAATCTGAGAGCGCGTTCAGCACGCAGCAGGAGAGAGGTGTACATCGCCGTCATCCAGCAGGTGCGCCAGGTCGTCAGGAAATCGCACTCGTGTTGCGCTCGGGTGGACTCCGCCGCTGGGCGCTGCCACGCGCCCGGCGCATCCAGAGCGCACACAGCAACTCGCCGCCTGATCCAAACAGCGCAAAACGAAGAACGCGGCACCAGATCGCTCGACGGGGACATATACTCGCCCATGTTCACACAACGGGTTCGCTGGGTGCCTCGGCGTCACTGCTGGGATGCGTTGGCGCTCCACAACCCCCCAAGCGCCGGTTTAACCCGCCAGCTAAGCCTGTTGAAACCACGCCGGTTAAGCTTGCCGAAGCCGAAAACACCAGAGGTTTCGACAGGCTCAATCACCACACTTCAACAGGGAAATGCCCAGTCAGAGCTGGTCTGACCAGGCATTTCTTTCGTATCCCCGACCGGATTCGAACCGGCGTTACGGCCTTGAAAGGGCCGGGTCCTGGGCCTCTGGACGACAGGGACTCGTGCGGTAGTAACACACCCGCAGTTTGCTTCTCAATCGTATTCTGTAGCACCGCCGATTGTCGAAATGCCCGGTGGCAGCAATCCGCGGGGAGATCGAGTGTCTTCCCCGGCACCACCGAAATGGTGCCACACTCGCTCAATCCCCGCGGACGAGTAGACGCTATCGCTCTGACGGCGCGACCGCAAGAGTACGGTCAAGCCCCGGTTGAGACTCAACGCCACCATCAAAGATCATTTCACCCGTTGCGCCCGCATCCGGTCGTACCAGGTGTGCGGCAGGGTCATCAATCTATCGCCCAGCGGACGCCCGAAGAACACTCCTATGGAAGCCCCAGCGGCAATCGCCAAGCCGATGCCCAGCGCGACACCCAGCGTGTTGACACCTAGTTCCATGTCGGCGGGCATGTTCACCGTGCCAACCATCTGGATCATGGCGTAGTACAGCCGCGAGCCGGGCACCAATGGAATCATGGCGGCAGCCACCACCGCGAAGCCGGGCAGCGACGATTGCCGCACCAGCAGCGACGCCACCAAGGCGGAGGCAAACGCTCCCACGAAACTCGAAGCGATCGGGCCGAAACCGGCGGCGATTGTCAAGAACCATCCGCCATAAGCCAGTACCGCCATCGCGCTGGCCAGTGCGATAGTGCGCAAACTGGCGTAGTTGCCGACGAGATACACGGCGGCCAACGCGGTGGCACCGATGAGTTGTGGCCCCAGCGGCCCACGCTCCAGCGGTGTAGCTGAGATGAATACCAACACCCCGATCCTGTTCAACACGATGAGGCCCGAAACCAACCCGGCGACAATACCGCCGGTGAGCATCACCACTTGCAGCAGTCGCGCGGTGGCGGTGACATAGTTGGTGTCGATGGCGTCTTGCACCGCCGCCACGAACTTCATCCCGGCCACCAACTGCCACAGGCACCCAACAGCGACCAGCGTCGGATCTACCCCATCGAAGAACGAGATACGTCCGTCCGCCCAACTCACAAAAGCCGCAAACCCTACGGTGAACCAGCCACCGGCAAGTTGCAGGAAGAATGGCGGCAACGCCAACCGCGCCAGCCCCCGCAGGAACAGGTTGAGCAACACTCCGGTTACCAGCGCGATCAACAACACTCGCGGTGAGGTGGTGTACGTCAACTGGATGGTGACGCTGATAAGCGATTCGCCGAGAATGGCCAACCAAGTCGGGTACGGCAGCGGCTTGGCGCGAATGCTGTCAAAGGTGCGCATCGCCTTTTCCAGCGGCATCCCCCGTCCGATCCGCTCCACCAACCACCCGATAGCCTCCACCTTCGCTAGGTTCGCCACCGCCGGTTTCACGATGCGCACGCTGGTAATCGGGGGCAACCCGTCGCCGGGATAGTACGAAGCGACGATAAACGTATGGGTGATGTCCACTTGGGCGCGCGTCAAACCGTAGGCGATCAGGATGCGCCGCATCGTCAAAATGGTGTCTTGAGTGCTCATGCCGGAACTGAACAGCAGGTCGCCGATACGTAGCGCCAACTCCATTGCCAGACCTTCGGTGGTGGAGGGCAACTGGCCGGTGAGACCGAGTTCACTCATCGAGACATGGTGAAACGCTCGTAAATCCGGCGTCAGGACGCCGGTGTCGTCTTCTGGAGGCTGGATCACAAGTCAATGCTGCCACGTTTGGAGCCGACATCAGAAGCCGCTCCGGCTACAGATGCGCCGCCTCGAACGCCAACAGCGCCTCTTTGACGGGCGGGCCGAAGCCGTACGCTCCAACTCCCCCACCAGCGGGTACCACCCGATGACACGGCACGAAAAACGCCACCAGGTTGTGAGACATGGCCGAACCGACGGCACGAGCCAGTCGCTGCGCTGGCGCTCCGGCGCTGCCACCCATGCCCGCCACGGTCTGTGCCGCCAGTTCGCCGTACGTCAGCGGCGCGCGATGCTCCCGGAGCGTCCGCCACACCGCCTGCCTAAACGGAGTGCCGGGCTGCCGTACCGGCACCCGGTCGATGGCGGCGATGTCACCGGCGTTGTAGGCGGCCATCGGATCAGCCAACCACTTCGGGGCTACGGCCACCTCAGCCGCAACGCCATCCCCCAGTTGTTCCAGTAGCGGCTCCACCCCGAAATATCCGGCGGCGACCACCACCGCGGCATCCGGGTCGAAGACGACACTCAACGTGCCGCCTGGCGTATCGCAGGCGCAATGCCGGTATTTACTCATCTTCCACTACCACTTCCTCAACCGGGTGCTTCCAGCCCAGCAGTATCGCCGTCTCGTGGGCGATTGCGAACGCCTCTCGCTGCTGAATCACCATCACCGGAATTGCCGAGTGCGCCGTGGAGACGATGCGTGAGCGGGCCGTGGAGTGGGTCTTCTCATTGATGCCTTCGTCCAACTCGACGCCGAGACACGCCAATCGGTCGCATATGGCCTTGCGAAGCCGGTGATCCTGTTCACCAGCGGTGCCGGTGAACGAGATGGCCTGGGCACCGCCGAGGACGACGTGGAAGGCGGCGATGTACGAGACAATGCGATGCACGCAGATGCCGATGGCCAACTGCGCCTGTTCATCACCCGCGTCCGCAGCATCCCACACCTCGGCCATCGTCGGCAGTCCGGTGAGGCCGAGCATGCCCGACCCCTCCCGCAGCAGTTCGTCGAACTCGGCGATACTCATACCGGTGTGCTCCATCACATAGCGGTGGATGCCGGGGTCAATGGAACCGCTGGCGGTACGCATCGGCAGCCCCTCGAAGGGGGTGAACCCGGTGGATACCTCGATGGGTTTACCGGAAGCGACGGCGGAAATCGACGACCAACGCCCCAGATACACGATGATCTGCTTCAGATCGAGTCGTCCGGTGAGCAGCGACACCCGCTCCGCCACGTAGCGGTGTGTCGGGCCATGGAAGCCGAACTTGCGCAGGTGCAATCGATCAGATAACTCCTTCGGCAGCGCGTAACGCGCCACCGCCGCCGGTAGCTTGGAAAAGAACGCCGTGTCGAACACCGCCACCTGCGGCACTCCAGGCAGACACTTTTCAACCGCGCGAATGCCCTCCGCCGCCGCCGGGTTGTGGGCCGGGGCCAGCGGAGTCAACTCCTCGATGACCTGGATGACATCTTCATCGATGAAAGCGGCCTTCGAGTAGCGATCCGCGCCGTGGATCACGCGATGCGTCACGGCTTGCAGCGTCGAAACCGGGATGCCCTGACTCTCGATCAGTTGCAGCGCAGCGGTGAGCGCGGCCTCGATGTCCGGGATGGTCTGCTCCGGGGTGTGGGTCGTCTGATCGCCGGTCTCGTGCCAGATCTCACCCACCCCCGGCTGTCCGATGCCGCGCACTCTGCCCTGCGCTAACGGGTCTTTGTTTTCAACATCGAACACGTAGTACTTCAGTGTGCTGACAGCTACCTTCAGTACTAAAATGGGGCCAGTCATTTCTCTCCTGGTTAGGTGTTTAGCTCCGTCGATCTAGCGGTACGCGCCGGTCAGACCATTACGAAGAACCGTACGTAGATGTAGACCCACGCGACGGCGACAGTGATTAGGGTGACGGGGATGCCGTATTTGGCAAACTTCCAGAAACTGATCTTGTGCCCAGCACCGGCCGCGATGCCGATGACTACCACGTTGGCCCCGGCGGCCACACTGGTCATGTTGCCACCGAGATCAGCGCCGAATACGAACGCCCACCACAGTGGGCTCTCCGCGCCGACATGCTGCGTCGCGGCGACCATTTCGGAGACGATGGGCACCATCGCCGTGGTGTATGGAATGTTATCCACCACCGCGCCGATACCAGCGGAACCCAGCAGCAGACCGGTGACGCCAAACAGTTCGTTATCCCCCATCAGTTCGGCGGCAAAATCGCCGAGCAGGCCGAGCACGCCGATCTCCACCAGCACCCCGACGAGCACGAACAGCGACATGAAGAACGCCAGCGTCGTCCACTCGACTTCGGCGAGGAACTGGTGCGGTTTGGCACGCGAGACCAGCACCATCAACCCGGCACCGAGCATCGATACGATCGGCGGGTCAAGGGGCACCACTTCATGCAGTGCGAACACCACCATGATGATGCCCAGCACCACCAGGCAACGCACCAGTAGCCCCATGTTGGGGATGGCGTCGATGGGATCGACGTCGCCCAGCGCCTCTTCCACGTCGATCTTCTTACGCAACTGCTTACGGAAAACGAACGCCAGTATCCCTATCAACAGCACCAGTTCGATTACGAACAGCGGCAATGAGTACACCAAGAAGTCGGTGAAGGTGAGGTCGGCACGCGAGGCGATAATCAGGTTCGGCGGGTCACCGATGAGTGTGGATATGCCACCCACGTTGGCCGCAAATATCAGTGAAATCAGATACGGCATCGGTGAGATGCCCAACCTCTTGCACACAGACAAGGTGACCGGCGCTACCAACAGCACCACCGTCACGTTGTCAAGGATTGGCGAGAAGAACGCGGTGACCACGGCAAGTACGATCATCAGCCGGATGGGGCGTCCTTTGGACACCCGTGCCGCCCACAGTGCGATGAACTCGAACAAACCGGTGTGCCGTAGCACACTCACCACGATCATCATGCCGAACAGCAGGAAGATGACAGACCAGTCAACGCCGGTGTGCTCGTTGAAAAACGCCGACTCCGCGTTGACCAGCGGCCCTTCTTCCCGGAACAACCCCAGCAACGCCATCGCCGCCACGCCCCCGAGCGCTGCCGCCACACGATGAACCTTCTCCGTGGCGATCAGGGCATACGAGACCCCGAAGATGACAACCGCGATGCTGGCGATCAGATCCATACCACTCCTACCTTATTAGTGGTTGCTGTGGATACATCCAGCATAGCCGAGGTGGTCAGGGGCGGGATCGAACCGCCGACCTCTTCCTTTTCAGGGAAGCGCTACTACCGGCTGAGCTACCTGACCATGTCACAGAACCGACCAACGGCCCTTTTATCAAAGAAGCGGTGCCCTGCACCGCTCCCAGCGACCCCGACGGGACTCGAACCCGCGACCTCCGCCGTGACAGGGCGGCGCGCTAACCAACTGCGCTACGGGGCCATTCGTACGTCCGTACCGAACAACCTCCTCAGGACAACTAGAGCATCATAGCGTGGGCCGAACAGCTAACGGAAATCAGCTAGCGGCGCTAGCGCTGTCCGTCTCATCGCCGGTTTCGTAACGCGCGGCGAGATCAGCCCACTTGTCTTGGGCCTCGTCGAGTGGATCGTCTTCACTGTACGGCTCACCCCTGAGCTCCCGCTCCAGCGATGCGAAGTCAGTGTCTATCGGGCGATATTTTAGATCGCGGGCTACCTTGGTCTGCTTCGCCTTCTGTCGGCCGCGCCCCATATCTCGGGTCAGCCCCCTTCAGCTCAAGTCACGATGGGGCCGCCTGGGCCCGCGCAAACACGGTCAGAGTTTATTCGTGCCTACAAGGGTATCGAATCGATGGGCCGAACCAAAGCCGAACTGCGGAACTCGGACGTTCAACTTTGATGTGCGCCGGCGAGTTTAACGGTTGCCGGTTCGCCGACGGCGGAGCACACCGTACCGCACACCCAAGCCGGTATGCCGCGCTCCTCCA
>JAIRRM010000021.1 GCA_031255975.1 Propionibacteriaceae bacterium
CGGCTGAAAAAGGCCGTATGCCGCGGTTGCTGTCGGCCACCGTGGCGATGTCGTCGGGCACGATCGTCTCAAAGGCTCTCGGGCTGGTACGGGTGCTACTGGTCGGCAATCTGCTGGGCAACAACTCTCGGCAGGGCACCATGTATATGGTCGCCACCACGGTGCCGAGCAGTCTGTACCTGTTGCTGGCCGGCGGGGCGCTCAACGCCGTCCTGGTGCCGGAGTTGGTACGTCATATGCACGAGGACGACGACGACGGAGAGGCGTACACCAATCGCGTCATGACGGCCTTCCTACTGCTGGTGGCCATACTGGCAGTGGTACTCACGCTGCTTTCCCCGTTCATCACGGCGTTGTATTCGCAGAGTGAATGGCGCGGTGCCGCTCTGGCAGACCAATATCGCTCGATGGTGTTTTTGACAACGCTCTGTCTGCCGCAGGTGTTTTTCTACGGCATGTTCTTCGTAGGTGCCCAGGTGCTCAATGCCCGGGGGTCGTTCGGGCCGATGATGTGGGCACCGGTGGGTAACAACGTAATTCAGGTGTTGGTGCTGGGGTGTTACGCCTGGGTGTGGGGCTTCCACACCGACACTTCGGGTGCGTTCACCACCAATCAGGTGTTGCTGTTGGGCATCGGTTCGCTGGTCGGCATCGTGGTGCAGGCGGTGTTGTTGTGGGCGTTCATGAAACGTACCGGATTCCGCTACCGCCCCCGGTTTGATTTGGTCGGGATGGGGCTGGGCCGCATCTTTACGATCGCCAAGTGGACGCTGGGCCTGGTCATCCTGGGTCAGATCGGCTCATGGTTGTTCACCCGAATTGGTTCCGAGGCGGTGGTGGGTGGCAGCGGCGCCGGGAACCTGGCGTATGAGTCCGCGGCGCTGTTCTCGCTGCTGCCCAATACGCTTGTAACGGTGTCTATCGCCACGGCGTTGCTGCCGGAGATGTCCCGGGCGGCGGCGCGCGGCGACAACGGATTGCTCGGTGCGCTGTTGGGGCGTGGTATCCGGCTGTCGTCCGTCGCGGCGTTGCCGTTGATTGCGATACTGGCCGCACTCGCCATGCCTATCGCCACGCTGTTCTACTCGGTTGAGAAGGGCGGTGTGCTGGTCGGGTGGACGCTGGTGGTATTGGCCATAGTCGAGATTCCATACCTGGTGCAGTTCCTCATCATGCGGGCGTTTTACGCCATGGAGGACACCAAGAGCCCGTTCCTGGCCACGGCGGTGTTCGAGGCGGTGCGGCTGAGCCTGGTGCTGGTGCTGTTCGAGGTGGTGGGAATTGCCGCAGATCGGGTAGCTCCGACACTTGCGTTTTGCTACCTTGTGGGGAGTTGTGTGCAGGTGGCATGGCTGGTGGCGCGAATGCGCCGGGTTGCCGTCGGGGTCGAGTTCACTGGTTCGCTGCGGTATCTGATTCGGGTGACGTTGGCGTGTGTGCCCGGCAACATCGTCGCCTGGCTCGTCTGTTGGTTCCAGGCGGCGCATTGGCCCGGGTTCTGGCAGCAGTTCGCGGCCTTGGCGATTGGCGGCGTGATTTCGTTGGCGTCGTATCTGGTGCTGGCGCGGGTTTGTGGGGTGAGAGAGATCTCGGATGTGATCTCTATGCTGCGGAGGCGATTCCAGAGGGGTGCGATTACGGATGATTGACGCGGATTCAGGATACGTAGAACCGCCACGCTACCGCGCCACCCCTAAATACGTGCTGATGCTGGGCGTGATGAGTGCCCTGGGGGCCGTCTCCACCGACATGTATCTGCCCAACCTGCCGGATGTGGCCGGCGATCTGGGTACGTCGGAGACCATGGCGCAGATAACCATGACATCAATGATGATCGGTGGCGCGATTGGGCAGATCACCGTGGGGCCGCTCTCCGACAGATTCGGACGCCGCGCGCCCGCGCTGTTGGGCACCGCGCTGCATGTGCTCACCGCCATCGGTTGTGCGTTTGCCCCAGCCATCGCCCCACTCATCGGATTGCGGCTGATGATGGGTATCTTCAACGCCTCGGCTGGGGTTACCTCCATGGCCATCATCCGGGATCGTTTCATAGGCCGGGAGGCGAGCGCCCTGATGAGTCGGTTGATGCTGGTGATCGGCGTTGCCCCGCTGCTCGCCCCCACCATCGGTTCATTAATCGGTGACTGGGCCGGGTGGCGCGGAGTGTTCTTCGCGTTGGCGGTTTACGGCGTGGTGTTGTGGCTGGTCATCTGGTTGAAACTGCCGGAGACGTTGCCCCGCGAACGTCGGGTGATGAATCTGCCCTGGAAGACGTTCGGCGTGCTGCTGCGTGATCGCTACTTCGTGGGGTTGGCGGTGCTGCCCAGTCTGCTCTCAGCGGTGCTGATGAGTTATGTGGTGGGTTCTCCGTTCGTGCTCAAAGAGGGCTACGGCTTGACTTCGTTGCAGTTCTCGCTGGTGTTCGCCTGCAACGGCATGGGGCTGGTGGCCGGTGCGCAGTTGAACGCCGCGCTGGTGAAACACTTCACCTCTGCGCAGATCCTCCGGGTGTCACTGCCAGTTACCGGTATCCTGGCGCTGGTGCTGTTGCTGGTCGGCGGCACCGGCTACGGCGGGCTACCGGGGTTGTTGCTGAGCCTGTTCGCACTGGTGTTCACTATCAACATCTCGCCACCGAATGCCGCCGCGTTGGCGTTGGCCCGTCACGGCGAAACCGCCGGTACGGCCGCCAGTTTCATCGGGTTTCTACAGGGCGTGGTGCCCGCCACCGTAGCCCCGCTGGTGTCCATCTTTGGCGGTAGCACCGCCAACATGGCGGCGGTAATGGCCAGTGCGGCTTTTGCGGCCATTATCGTGCTGGCTAGCGTGACCCCGATTTACCGGAGCGGCGGGGTGGCGGAGTTGGATTCCGCGACCTTGCAGTGAGCGGGGTTCGGGTTCTCGCACCGCGCGCGTCAACCACTACTGCCAAGAATCGTCTGGCTCCATCGGGTCACCGCGTCTGATTTCGGCGCTCCAGGCGGGATGCCCGTCGCATTCGGTGGGGCCGGTGTAGTGGAAGCCACAGCGTTGCGCCACGGCTTTACTGGCATGGTTTTCCAGGTGAGCACGCCACGTTACCCGGTCGTAGTCGAGCAACCCGTCGGGGTAGAACGCGAACTCCAGCACTCTCTTGACCGCTGCGGTCATCAGCCCGCGGTGCCAATAGCGCTCATCCAGCCAGTAACCGATTTCGCCGTATCCGGCACTCTCACCATTCGGGTTGAACCAGGCTTTGATGCCGACGCAGCCGACCAGTCCGTCGTCGTCGCCTGGCTCGGGTGACAATCTGATGGCCCAAACCAATTCACGCCACTCCAATCCGGCCAACGCGGGCAGCCCACCCGCACCGAAGGCTTGCCAGGCGCGCCGTGTCAGCTCCTCGCAGAAGCTGACGGCGTGTTCATGTTCGTACGGGCTGGGCAGGGTGGTGTACGCCTGAATGGCCGGGTGCTGACAGATCTGGTACACCCGCTCGGTGTCGCTGGCGCGTACCGGGGTGAGCCGTACCCGCCCGAGTTCGGCGGCGACGACGGGGGTGAGCATGAACCTTTCCATATCAGCCCTCAGCGGCGTACGCTCGCCGTACCTACTCCGCCAATGATCGCCCCACCGGTCGCGTTGACGGTGCCCAGCACCTGCGCCCAAGAGGTCACCTCGGGGCGTTGCCGGAGCAGTTGGCGCCGTTCCCGCTCGGTCATCCCACCCCAGACGCCCCATTCGATATGGTTGTCGAGGGCTTCGGCCAAACAGTTAGCCCGTACCGAGCAGCCGAAACAGATGGTTTTGGCGCGTTTCTGGTCACGGGCTTCAGGAAAAAGTTGATCGTTCATGCCACGGCAGGCAGCGAGCGGCGTCCAATCGTCAGCCCGCGTGTGCGCCATCAAAATCCTCCTCGGAAGAGGGTGGTCTCCTTACGTTACTCCACGCGGGTGGTCGTAATCCAAATAGGATTCTCCAGATGGCGAGTTGCTGTGCCAAACAGGCCCCAATTCTGGGTATAACGGCCGATAACCGCTTCAGAGTAGACTCCTTGCCATGGCCAAAAAGAACATGTCGCCGCTTGGGACGCGAATGCTCGGGTTTGTATGCTTCTCAGTTGCCGCTGGGTTGCTCATGGCTGGGCTGGCGGTGCCCGTAGTCGCCATGATGTCTGGCGTGGTCAACGCCGCGGCACAGGACATCAACTCGATGCCGCTCGACCTCGACATCCCCCAGGCATCGGAGGAGACGACCATTTTGGCCGCCGACGGTAGCCTGATCGGCACCATTGGAGATTACAGCCGCAAATGGGTGCCGCTGGACGAGATCTCGCCCGTCATGCGAGACGCCATCGTGGCCATTGAAGACCACCGGTTCTACGAACACGGCGCGCTCGACCTGAAAGGCTTCTTCCGAGCGCTAGCGGTGAATGTGCTCGGTGGCAGTATGCAGGGTGCCTCGTCGATCACGCAGCAGTACGTGAAACTGGTACGCTCCCAGACCGCCTGGGACAAAGGCGACAAAGACGGCTATGACGCGGCCGTCGCCTCCACCGTTGACCGCAAGATTTCGGAGTTGCGCTACGCCATCGGCGTGGAACACAGCCGTACCAAGGATGAGATTCTGGAGGGCTATCTCAACCTGGCCTACTTCGGCGATGGTGCCTACGGTGTGGAAGCTGCGGCCAACCACTTCTTCGGGGTGTCCGCGAAAGAGCTTACGCTGCCCCAGGCGGCGATGATTGCCGGGTTGGTGCAAAACCCCGCCGCCACCGATCCGGTGAGTAACCTGGAGGCTGCCATCGCGCGCCGTAACGTGGTGCTTGACCGGATGGCCCACCCAGAGGTGGGCATGATTACCCAGGCAGAGGCTGATGCAGCCAAAGCCGAGCCTTTCGACCAGACCAAAGTGGTGCCGTTCAACGAGGGGTGCGCGTTCTCCAAATACCCGTTCGTCTGCCAGTACATCGAGTACTTGTTCGAGTCGGAGCAGATGGAGTTGCACGGCGCTACTCCCCAAGCTCGTAAGAACTATTTACGCCGCGGCGGTCTCACCATCCACACCACCATCGATCCGGTGGCCATGGACGCCGCGATAGCGTCCCTGACAGCCACGGCGGCCCCGTCAGACCCGGTGATCGCGGTGGCGTCAACCGTGGAAGCGGGTACCGGGCGTATCCTCGTGATGGCGCAATCCCGTCCGGTGATGGGTAATGACACCGCCGCCGGTGAAACGTTCTACAACTACAACGTGGAGAACTGGATGGGTGGCGCGGAAGGTTTCCAAGCTGGCTCCACGTTCAAGACGTTCACCCTGGCCACCGCGCTACAGCAAGGTGCCTCAGTCGGGCACTATTACGACGCCCCGAAACGGCTGGACATGGCCAAGGATGTTTTCATGTCGTGCGAAGGAGGGGAGAAGCCTTATTGGGTCGTGGGTAACTACGGTCTTAGCGGTTTCGGTCAGATCACTTTGACCACGGCGACGATCGAGTCGGTGAACACCTACTACGCGCAGCTTATCCGCGATGTCGGCGTGTGCGCCACGGTGCGGATGGCCCAGGCGGCGGGTATTCACGCCGCTATGAACCATCCCGGCACCGGTGGTCACGACCTCATTGACGATTACCACTTCGACAGGATACCCGCGTTCACCTTGGGAGCAGCCGAGATCGCCCCGCTGAACGAGGCGGAGGCGTACGCTACGTTCGCCGCCCGTGGTATGCACTGTAGCCCCATCATCATCGACGCCATGGAAGACCGCAACGGCAAGTCGTTGCCGGTGCCGAGCGCCAACTGCCAGCAGACGATTGACCCGGAAGTGGCCGATGGCGTGGCGGCTATGCTGCGCCAGGTGGTTACATCCGGCCCAGCCTCTTATGGGCGCATCCCGGGGCCTTGGCCGCAGGCGGGCAAGACCGGCACCACCGATAACGCTGAAGGTTTCTGGTTGGCCATGTTCACCAGGAACGTAGCTACGGTCGCCGGAGTGGCGCGAGATAAGGCCGACCCCTTCTGGGATGGGCGCGGCAAGAGCCTCCAGTACCTGACGCTGCCGTCTGGAAAACGCCTTGGTGGTGGTTCCGGGCCCACCAACGGCGCGACCATGAAGGCGATTATGACTGCCGTCCTCGCCGATATGCCAGCGATACCGTTCGACGCTTATACGCCAATCCGGGGCCCGTTCCAGAACCGTATGACTCCGACCCCGACCGAGCCACCGGAAGAACTGCCGATCACGTCGGCGTACACCCCTACGCCTTCGCTGACCCCATCTCCGACTACTTCGCCGTCGTTGACGCCCACCCCGCCAGAGACACCATCGGTGACCCCGACTACCACTCCTTGACGGATGGGTTGGCTCGGTAGGGCGATCATCGCCGCTGGAGCGAGCGCCGCTGGGGTAGCCGGGGCCGCGTGGCATGGCGGCGGTGATTACCGCGTCGCGGCGCGACGGGTTCCGGTGTTACCGGTCGGTGCCAGCCGGGTTCGGGTGCTGCACATCTCCGATGAGCACTTCGTACCGGGAAACCGCAAGCTGGCCGATTTCGTGGCTAGGTTGGCCGATCTTGGCCCCGATTTGGTGGTGTCCACCGGTGATTCACTGGCCTCCGACGCCGCGTTCGACGCCTACCTGAGAGCCCATCGACGGCTGCTCTCGGTGCCGGGCGTGTTCGTGTTCGGCTCCAATGATTACTTCGGGCCGGTACGAAAAAATCCACTGCGATACGTAATCGGGGGCCATGATGGATTGAGCCACGGTGCCCCGTTGGCCTGGGAGCGACTCAAGGAAGCCTTCGAGGACGCCGGTTGGGTCGATCTGACCAATACTTCCTGGGTAACAACCGTGGGCGATGTATCGCTGACGTTGCGAGGCACCGACGACGCGCACCTTGGGCTGGACGATTATCCCCGCGCGGTGAAATCCCGCTCCGTCGAGCCGTCAGCGCGGACTGAGGGAGAAGCGGGGTCTACGTCTCGAATAGGGCCTGCGACTGGAAGCCACCCCCGTACCGCGCGGCTCGGGGCGAAAAGCTCTCTGAACATCGGAGTCACCCATGCCCCGTATCTGAGGGTGCTGGACGCCATGATCGCCGATCACATCTCTCTGATCTTCGCCGGGCATACCCACGGCGGTCAGGTGTGTCTGCCCGGCGGACGTGCCATCACCACCAACTGTGACCTGCCGGTACGTTTGGCTTCCGGACTGCACCGCTACCGCGACGCCTGGCTACAGGTGTCACCGGGGCTGGGCACCAACCCATACACCCCGTTCCGGCTCAACTGTCCGCCTACTGCCTGCCTGCTCGACCTGGTTTCCGTCGAGGCAGCCGTGGCTTAGTCGGTCTTTGCGAGCTGAACTGACTTCGTCCGATGACACTCACGTCCGCTGCCGCACCATAGAATCATCCCCATGTACCAGTTGAGGCGTGCCGACCGCGCGGTTACCGATATGACAGAGATAGCCGCCATTTTGGGGCGGTGTGAGATCGGCCATCTTGGACTCGCCACCCCCGACGGCCCGTATGTCGTCCCGCTGCATTTCGGCTTCGAGGTGGTGGACGACACCACAGTTAACATCTACTTCCATTGCGCTCCGGCAGGCCGCAAATTGGACGCGATCGCCGCCGATCCGAACGTCTGCTTCGAGGTGTCGTCGTACCTTGAACTCATCGGCGAAAACGGCCCGGTGTGCATGTTGGGTGCCGCGTACGAATCCGTCATCGGTTTCGGTACGGCGAGTGTGCTCGTCGCGGAGGCCGACCGCCGCCACGGTACGTCGCTGCTGGTGGAGCGTTACGCCCCGGGGCGCGCCGTCGAACTGCCGCCGCAACTGGGCCGTGGCGTCCAGGTGGTGCGGGTGACGCTCGCCGAGGTCACCGGCAAACGCCGGGTCGCTGAAGCGTAGTGGCGACGAGCGAAAAGAGGTGGGCTAATGCCGTTCATCGCCGGCAGAACACTTAGGTTCTGGCTAAAGGCATCGCGTTCGCAGTCGTTGGGGCAATCGCTGACCCCTTACCTGTTGGGCACGCTGCTGGCGGTCTCGACCTGGGCGTTCGCGCCGCCGACTGAGCCCATCGACCTCAACCTGATCGCCGCGATATGCGGCTTTCTCGGGGTAGCGTTCGCGCACTCCGGGCTGAATCTGTTGGATGATTATTTCGACTACACCAGTGGCGCGGTCGCGGAGCGACAGGCGTTGGCGGATGGCGGAATGCGCGCCCGGATGGGCAAATGCGCCTACCTCACCGACGGGTTGAGCATCAAAGACGTAGCCGTCGCCGGAGCGGGGTTTCTGGGGGTGGCTACGGTGTTCGGGACGCTCGTGCTCATCTTCCGTGGCCCTTGGACGGTAGCTTTCGCCGCCGCCGCGTTGGTGCTGGGCTATCTCTACTCCGGCCCGCCGTTGAAACTCTCGTACCATGCCCTCGGCGAGGTAGTCATCGGTATCATCTTCGGGCCGGTGTTGCTCAGCGCGGCGTACTTCGTGGCTTGCGCGCGGGTGGACCCAGTGGCCGTCTGGGCGTCGGTGCCATCCGGGTTGCTCACCATCAATATCCTGAACGCGCACGCCATCATGGATTTCGGCCCGGACAAGGCGGCCCGCCGCACCACCCTAGTGGTGGCGCTCGGCTCGCAAAAGGCGGGGTTGGTGGTGGCGGCCATCCTGTTGCTCGCTTCGTACGCGGCAGTCATCATCGGTGTGGTGCTCGGAGCGCTCACCCAGGCGTCGTTAGCGGTGCTGCTCACGCTGCCGCTGGCTGGCGAGTTTTGGCGGTTGCTGCGGGCCTACGTCTACCATCCCGAAATCGACCACCCACCGAAACCGTGGTACGGCCCGCTCGGCAATTGGGACACGATCCGTAACCTTGGCATCGACTGGTTCATGCTTCGCTGGTATCTGTCGCGTAACCTGTTGATGTACTTTGTGGCCGTGCTGGCCGTGGCCAGCTTTATCAGGTGGTGAGTTGACATGTCGGTGCTGCTGAAAGAGATGCCGTATTACGCTTGCTGGTTTGCACGCTGCAAACTGCTGGGACAACGCCGTCCGCTGCAATCGGTGATCTTCATCACCGACCGCTGCAACCTGAAGTGCAAACACTGCAACGTGGTGATGGAGGGGCCGTACGCCTCCACCATGACATACGACGAGGTACGCGGGCACCTCCAGTTTTCTTATGACGCCGGCAGTCGCATCGTCGATTTTGAGGGCGGCGAGCCGCAACTGTGGCGGGATCGAGTGAAGGGTGCCGATCTGAACTCGCTCATCGATCTGGCGCGCGAGATCGGATTCTTCTCCACCACCGTCACCACCAACGCGCAGCAACCCATCACGGCGCGTTCCGATCTCGTCTGGGTGAGCATCGACGGGTTGGAGGCCGAACATGATTACCAGCGTGGCCCTGGTACCTTCTCCAAGGCGATGCGGCACATCGACGAGGCCACTCACCCCAACATGAACGTCAACATGACGGTCACCGCCCACAACTGGCGCGACTTCACCGGCGTAGCCAAACTGGTGCGCGACCACCCCAAGCTGAAGCGGCTGTCCTTCAGCTTCTATGTGCCCTATGAGGATCGCGGCCTGGTGGTGCCAGCCGAGGTACGCGCCGAGATCACCGCCACTGCCGGGGCGCTGAAACAGGCCGGGTATCCGATCATGAACTCACAGGCCGGTATGAAACTGATGCGCGACCCCAAATCGTTTGCCGACAAACGCGCTTGCTGGATCTCCAACTTTGTACGCTCCGACGGCACTCGTGTGATGCACTGCCCTGGGCAGGATGCCGGAGTGTGCGACGAGTGTGGTTTCGGTATGGGGCCGGAGATGAGCCTGTTGTTCCGGCTACATCCCGAGATGGTGCTGGCCGGATTGAAAGTGCGGGGGTGACAAATGGCGGAGTGTCACTCGGTCATCACTTTTTCGTGCGTTGACAGGCCCGGCATCGTTCATGCCCTAACCGGGGCGGTTATGAACGTGCGGGGCAACATCACCGAACTTCAGCAGTACACCTCGCCTGACACCGGGTGTTTTTTCACTCGTATTCAGGTGGAGCATGACACCCCACTGGAGGAGCTGGCGGTCGAGGTGGAGGCGGTGGCGCGCCGGTTGGGCGGCACCCCCACCATCAATGAGCTGGGACGTCCGGTTCGTACCGTAGTGTTGGTGTCGCAGGCGTCACACACCCTGGCGGCGTTGTTGGCGAGGCGGTGCGCGGGTACATTGCCCATCGACGTGAAACTGGTGCTTGGCAACCATGAGGAGTTGGCCCCGCTGGCCGAGTTCTACCGGGCACCGTTCGAGCACCATGTGATCTTTCCGGATACCAAGGCGGTGGTGGAGCAACGTATCCGCGAGGTGGTCGATGAACACGGCATCGAACTGGTGGTATTGGCCCGCTACATGCAGATCCTCAGCCCCGAACTGTGCGAGTTTCTGGCGGGCAAGGCCATCAACATCCATCACTCGTTTCTGCCGGGTTTCAAGGGCGCGAACCCGTATAGGCAGGCACATGCCCGTGGCGTGAAACTCATCGGGGCCACCGCGCATTTCGTCACCAGCGATTTGGACGAAGGCCCGATCATCGCCCAGTCGGTGCTGCCGGTTGACCACTCCAAAGACCCGGGCGAGCTACGCGAACTGGGCCGTGATATCGAATCGACCACGCTGTTGTACGCCGTACGACTCTTTGCCGAGCACCGTATCCTGCTCGACGGTATTCGCACCGTCATCTTCGAGTAGTGGCCCGGCGACGGTGCCTGGGCCAGTGGCACAAACCCTGCGGTTTGGAGTGGGAAGTAACCTTAATCGGATGCTCGCGCGCGGCGGCTAGTAGGCTGTTGGCCGGTGACATGGAATGGGGATTCGGGAATGACCGTCAGAAAGACGCTCACCGGGGCGGTGCTCGCCACGGCTGCCGTGTTGTTGCTAACCGCTTGTAGCGATGATGGCACCGCTGGCGATGACAACACCATAACGGTTCAAAGCACGGTGAGCGGCCCGCAGCCAGTCACCATTGGCACCACCGACAAGGTGAGCGCTCTTGACCCAGCCGGCGCCTATGATCGCGGTTCCCTAACAGTGATGTCCCAGGTGTATCAGTTCCTCTATACGTTCACCGGCGACTCCGCCATCCCGACTCCGGACGCCGCGGAAAAGTGCGAGTTCATCACCCCAACCGAGTTCAATTGCACGCTGCGGAGCGGGCTGATGTTCGCCAACGGCCACGCCCTCACCAGTTCCGACGTGAAGTTCAGCTACGACCGGATGCTTGCCATCGCTTCCGATTTGGGCCCAGTCGCATTGCTCTCCAACCTCGCCGCGGTCACCGCTTGGGATGATCTCACCGTCAGCTTCACGTTGCACCGTCCCGACGCTCAGACCTGGCCGCTGCTGCTCGCCACCAGTGCCGGTGCGATCGTAGACGAGGAGGTGTTCAATCCGGTGGCGCTCACCCCGGACGCCATGATCGTCGCCGCCAACGCCTTCTCCGGCCCGTACGGCATCAGGACGTATCGGCTCAATGACGTCATCGAATACCTGCCGAACCCCGCGTACCACGGGGCGTACGGCCCGGCACAGAACCCGGGGGTGACCCTCAAGACGTTCGTAGACTCCGCTAACCTGAGCCTTGCGGTGGCGCTCGGCGAGGTGGATGTGGCGTACCGTTCGCTGCTTCCCGCAGATATCAAAGAGCTGCAAGCCAACTCCGCGCTCAAGGTGTGGCAGGCGGACGGCGGCGAGAGCCGCTATCTCGCGTTCAATTTCGCGGCGCAGTCCGGAGCGACCGAGGCGCAGCGGTTAGCCGTACGCCAGGCCGCCGCGTCGCTGGTGGATCGTCAGGCGCTGGCCACCGATGTGTATTTGGGACAGTACACCCCGTTGTGCTCCTGGGTGCCGAGCCAGTACACCGACGATGCCACTGCCGTCTGTGATGAGTACGGTGCCGTACCGGATACCATCGGGGCAAGGGAGTACCTGGTCGCCGCGGAGGTGAGCATCCCGGTGGAGCTGGACTTGTGGTACAACTCCGATAACTACGGCCCGGCCTCCACGCAAGAGTACGAGGTGATCCAGCAGCAGTTGGAAACCTCGGGACTGTTCAGCGTCACGCTGTATTCGGAGTCCTGGGGTTCGTACCATGCGGCGGTGGCGGCTGGAAAATACCCGGCCTATCAGATGAGTTCGTTCCCCGACTATCCCGCCGCCGACAACTATCTGGACCCGCTGGTCAACGCCCTCGATCAGACCGCGGCGCAGCAGTTGTACGAC
>JAIRRM010000029.1 GCA_031255975.1 Propionibacteriaceae bacterium
ATGTCGGTAAGCATCCGCTCGCCGTCTGGCAGGTTCATCACCCGTGGTGTGAGGTCGTAGTCGGTTCGTAACCACTCCAACAGAGCGCTCGGGCCGCTCTCGGGGAAAGCGACGGCGGCGGTGGCGAGCCCGGCGCGTAACCGTAGTAACAGTTCGGCATCGGCGGCGATGGCGGCGGCGTTCAACCCGACCAGAGGGCTGAATGCCAGCCGGGACACCCGGGCTGGGGTGGCGTCGGCGACGGCCTCCAGCAGTGTCAGCCAGGCGGTTGCGGCATCGCTGAGCAGCACGCTTTGAGCGCCGGAGACGATGGCGGCGGCGATTCCGGCGCGGGTCAGCGCGGCGCGCACCTCCTCGGCGCGCCGATTACGGGACACCAGCACCGCGATATCGCTGGGATGTAGTTTGGTGGTGGCCAGTAGGTCGATCACTACCCGGGTGAGATCGGCGTCGATGCGCTGTCGCGCGGTGGCCACGGTGAGCGCCTGTGGCGCGTCGATCACTCGCAGTTCGGCGGCTGGAGTCAGTGAGAGTCGGGAACCGGCGTGGTACGCGGACACCGCAGGTACCGAGATCGGCTGCTCCGGGGTGCCGAGGTTGGCTTCGGCGAACAGCCAGGAGATGGCATCGACCAGTGGCGCGTCGGCGCGGTAGTTGGTGGGCAGGGTACGTTCGGCGTCTGCTGTGCGTACCGCTTCCAGGTAGGCGAACACATCGGCACCGCGGAAGCGGTAGATCGCCTGTTTTGGATCACCGATGAGTACCAGCGTGGCGCGTCCTAGGAAGGCGTGGCGCAGAATGTCCCACTGTTCCGGATCGGTGTCCTGGAACTCATCCACCAGCACCACCGGGAATCGCGCCGCCAGCGCGTCAGCCGCCTGCTTTGCCTCGGGGCCGTCCAGGGTACGGCTCAACCGTTCCATGATGTCGTTGTAACCGTAGACCCGTAACCTCCGCTTGCGGCGGGCGTACTCCTCGCGAGCTTGGGCGACTACCGGCAACAGCGCCGCATCGGCTTCGCTGGCGCTGAGCGGAACCAGATTGTTCTCAAGAGCCTGCGTGATGAGGTGTTGAAAGTCGCGGTACGGCATCTGAGGCGCATTGGCGAGGTAGCTATCCTCAGCCACCTGATGCTTGAGGTCGGTGAGGTCGTCCTTGAAGCGGTCGAGGGGGTCATGGTGGGCGAGTGCGCCCAACTCGGTGAGCATCCGTCCAGCGAACTGGTGAATGGTGGCGATGGTGGCCAGATCAATGCTCGCCAACGCCTCATCCACCCGGGCGAGGCGCTGTGCCACCTCGTCGGATGGGCCGGAGGCGAGCAGTCGATCCACCGGGTCGGACGGAAGGCCGCCGGTCTCCAGCGCGATACTCAGTGCGCCGCGACATCGTAAAAGCCGGTCGTACACCCGGGAACGCAACTCGCCGGTGGCGATGCGGGTAAAGGTGATGAGCAGCAGTTGCGGCAAAGTGGTGACGCCTTCGGCGATGTAACGGGTGGCCAGGGCCGCCAGAGCGTAGGTTTTGCCGGTGCCGGCACTCGCCTCCAGCACTACGGTTCCGCTCGGCAACGGGCCGGTCAGGTCGAACGGAACGGCGGGTTTAGCCATGGGTGCCTCCAAACTCGGACGCGGAGACCCGGGCGGCCAGCACCGGCTGCCAGAACCAATGTGCCAGAACATCGAAACGCGAGCGGTGGGGTGAATCCGATACGGAGTGCCCCTGGGGTGCTGCAACGGCACTCGACCGACGTGGATCGGCAGGGTCATCGGGCAACGGCTCCGGCCTAAGTAGTTCATCGAAGCTTTGAGCGGGGAAGAAGTAGGCCCATTCCGGCCGTTCCGGGGCGGTAGCCTCGCCGGGGATGGCACGGAAAGCGTTACCCAGCCAAGCTTCCGCCGCCGCTACCTGGGGAGCCTTGCGGTAGTGGGCATCAAGGCCCACCCAGGCGGCGGCTGTCTCCACCGGCAGTGGCACCAGGCGGGTGAGCCCAGCTCGGCCAAGTCGCAGCGCGTCACCCAGTAATTGTGCCGCCTGGGCAGCGGCGGGGGCGCGGAGATACGTGGCTGCGCCGCGTCCCAACACAGCGCCCATGGCCGGGGTATCTGGACGAGCCACCACGAGAGCCAGCAGCCGTAGCCACATACGGGCCAGTTGGGTCGCCTTAACAGAACCGAAACGCCACTCCAGCAGTTTGCCACCCCAGGTGCAAAGTGATCCACCAAGACGGAACACCCCGTCGTCGATGTCTACTCGTACCCGTTCGGTAGGGCCGCGATAGGCGGCAACCCGTTCCGCGATACGTTGCACCTGCGGGATGATGGCGCGTAACTGTGCCCCACCCGACTCGCCGGGAGCCACCAGTCCCGCCAGTCGTATCCGTTGCAGTGAAGTCTCCAACGGCACTCCGGCCATTGTCTCGTCTAGCAGCAGTTGGCCCACCTGGTAGCGCGCCAACGGGTCGAGTTCAAGCGGTAGTTCACGGCGCGGCTCGGATTCCCAGCGAGTGAGCCGGATGCCGTGTGCCCCGAGCAGTTCCCGCGCCGGGTTGGCAAAAAACGCCTCCAGGTCGGCCAACTCCACTCGCTCCGGGCTATCTGGTGCTCGGTAGCCAGCGGGAAAGGGCAGTGGCACATCCCAATGCGGTGGTATCGGGACGGGGCGCTGCTCCGCCGCCAGGGCACCCCGGAGGGCGTCGGTATCGAAGCTGAACGGAGGCTCTTGTCCGTAACCGACGAAATCACTCCACTCATGCGGCTGTAACGGGTGCCGTCGTAACACTTCGGTATCACTCACGCCACAGGCCGCGATGAGACGGCGCAGATCGCGCAGCGCCAGCGGATCGGCCAACGGGCGGTTTGTCACTGGGTCAAGCCCTTTGGTGATCGCCACGAAGCGTTTGCGGGCCGCCAGCAGTGCCGCCAGCAGTTGCCAGCGGGCGTCGGCGCGCTCGGCGGAGGAGACGTTCGGAGGGGTTAGATCATCCGGATCGACGGGGGTACGTCGGGGCCACTGGTCGTCGTCGATGCCCAGCAGCACCACCACGTCGTATGCGACGGCGGTGAGGTCGCCGAGTTGGGTGACTGTTAGCGAACCGTTGTGGTAACTGGGACGGCCCCGAATGCCACCGGCGAGGCGACTGAGTAACCCCGCCAGGTCGGCTGCCTCCACCTGCGGAGCGTGCGACACGCCAACTGACGCGGTGTGGTCGTTCCGTGGCTCAGGTGTGTCGTGCGGTGTGGCCGGGCTGTTGCCCAATGTGGCCAGCAGGGCGCGGGCCTCGGTGAGCGTGGTGTCATTCGGCGTGCTTGGTGCGCTTAGCCAGTCGAGTTGTGTCAGCAGCCGTTCTCGCCAAGCGTTGAACGTGGCGGGTGTGGCGTTTGTCGCGACGGCGCGTCTGAGTCGTGAGACCAGTTCTGCCAATGCCCCTATCAGCGGCAGATCTTGGGTTTCAACGCTAGCCACCGGCAGCGTTGGCGGCGGGGCGGATACAGCCGTCGGGCTCTGCAACGCCGAGACGCTGAGTCGTTCCACCCCGGCGAACCAGGTGGATTGCCGGGTGCCGGACAGGCCGAATTGGGCACGGTGGGCGGCGTCCAGCCCCCAGATCACTCCCGCATCGGTGATGAGTTCGCGTAACCGCACCAACGCCGGGGCATCGAAACCGAAGCGCGCCGCCACCTGGGGTTGAGCGGCGATGTCCAGCAGTTCCGCGCTCTCGCAGCGCTCCATGGGCAGCCGGAGCACCCGAAGTAGCAGTTCCAGCGGTGCGTTTGGGCAAGACAACTGATTGGCGGCCAACCGCACCCGCAGTTGGCGACCGGGATGCCCTCCCGACGCTGGGTGGAACACGGCCTGGATGAGCGGGGCGTATGTGGCAAGGTCGCTGGTCAGCACCAACACATCGCGTGGTTCCAGTGTGGGGTCGTCGGCGAGCGCTCCGGTAAGCACCTCCCGTAACACTTCAACCTGTCGTGATGGCCCGTGAGAGAGATGCAGTTGCAGTGAACCATCGGCCAGAGGGGGAGAGGGGTGGGAGGACAGTGACAGGCCTGCGACATGGGCCTGTACGGCGGCCAGCAAGGACGGGGGACTATCTGATGACTGCCGCAGCGGCGTGGCAGGTGGCGGGGAGTCGCGCAACAATGCGAAAGCAGCGGGGTGCTCCGGCGGCAGATACCTCCGGATGGCGATGTCACCGCTCGAAGACGGCGGTACCGGGTTGTAGCGCCAAAGGGACACCGGTTTGGTGTCGGCCAGCGCGGCGATGAGGTTCCAGGTGGAAGTCGCGCCGCCATCGACGAGCACCACCCCGACGGGGGAATCCGGGGCCACGGTGGCCGCCGCTGCGGCGGCGCTGGGCGGCGGCCCCAAAACCGCCACGACACGACGCCACACTGCGGGTTGCCACCGCTGGGAGGTTTCCAGTAGGGCACCGGTGGCGCTCACGTCGTCCCCAGCCTCCCAGGCGGAGAGTATATCGGGGCAGTGCGTGAGGTAACGCCGAAACAGCCGCGCCACTCGCAGCGACTCGCTCACCAGCCGATCCGGTGTCACCTGGCGGGAGGCATCGGTCAACGCGGTGGCGATCACCTGCGCCAAGCCGGTAGTTTTCCAGCTACCATCCCCAGAACTCGCCCGGCGATAAAGCCCGGCTGGGGTCACGAAATCCACCCCGGCGGTGATCGCCTGGCCACGTGCTCGGGTCGCCGCCACATATTGCGCCAGTGCCCTGCCATGCCCCAGCGACGGCACCAGTAGCGTCTGAGCGGTAAAAGGGTCGGCGGGCAGTTCGCCCAAGAATGCCGCCACCCGCTCGCAAAGTATGTCCCAGCTTGCCACGGTGAACGTTGTCACCGAGTCTGTGCGAGTCGCAGGGAACATGGCACCAAGCCTAATCGTGTATCTCCCGTGATAGCTGTCGCCGCAGCCACGCGCCGGATCAGGTCTTCGTTTCGCCCCTTCGTCACGGCCTGTTTCAATGTCGTTCCCCGTCTCATTTGGTAGCCCTATTTCGCGCGACACATCTCACCGCCATCCAACTGGCAGGTGTAACTCAAGGCGTTCCCGGCGGCGGCTACTTGGGGCACTAGGCTGAATCGTGTGAACCGCATTCTCGACGACTTGGACGACGGGCAGTTGGCGGTGGCCACCGCGCTGTCGCGTCCGATAGTGGTGACGGCGGGGGCCGGAACCGGCAAGACCACCGCCATCACCCGTCGTATCGCCTATGCGGTAGACAGCGGCGAGTACGACCCGAACGCGGTGTTGGCGCTCACCTTCACCAACAAAGCCGCCGCCGAACTGCGAGAACGGCTGGAACGACTGGGGGTTAACGGGGTGCAGGCCCGTACCTTCCATGCCGCGGCGTTGCGGCAGTTGAGATATTTCTGGCCCAAAGTGACCGGCTCCGCTCCGCCGCAGGTGTTGGGGGACAACACCGAACCTTTGTCCCAGGCCATCGCCGCTCAGGGTGTCGCTCCGGAGCGGACATTGGTGCGTGCCGTGGGCACCGAAATCACCTGGGCGAAAACCTCCAACGTCACCCGGTCTGCGTATCCGGAGCGAGCCGAGATCACCGGACGGCAGGTGCCGGGTATGGACAGCGCCACGGTAGTAGCTGTCTGGACGGCGTATGAGCGCGCCAAACGGGCCAAGGGGGCGATGGACTTCGACGACGTGCTGCTCGCCACCGCCGCGATGCTGCACCGATTTCCGGCGGTGGCGGAGGAAGTCTCGCGCAGTTATCGCCATTTCAGCGTCGATGAGTTCCAAGACGTGTCCGGCATCCAATACGCGCTGCTCATGCTGTGGCTGGGTGGAGGGGAGGACATCTGCGTAGTAGGTGATCCAGCGCAGACCATTCACACCTTCGCCGGTGCCGACGAGTCGTTTCTGGAGAACTTCGCGCGGGTTTTTCCTGCCGCCGAGCGGTTCGAGTTGACTCGCAATTACCGCAGCCGGGCCGAAATAACGCACCTGGCGAACGCCCTGGCGCATGCTTGGCCGGAGAGCATAGCGGCGGTGGAACTCCTCTCCGACCGAGGTTTTGGAGGCGAGGTGATGCTGCGAGGTGCCGCCACCGCGGCTGACGAGATATGCGGCGTGGTGGGTTGGTTGCGTGCGCTCGCTGACCAGGGTGCTGACTGGGCGACGATGGCGGTACTCGCCCGTACCAGAGCGCAACTCGACACAATGTACGCGGCTCTCGGCGAGGCTCATATCCCGGCGTATCACAAGGAGGATGGGGACGCCGGGGCGTATGGGGTGGAGTTGGTAACCATGCATGCGGCGAAAGGGCTGGAGTGGCCCGCCGTGGCCGTATTTGGGGCACATGAGGGCAACCTGCCGCATCCACTGGCGCTCACCCCGGCGCAGTTGGCAGAAGAAGGACGACTGTTGTACGTGGCGCTCACTCGCGCTCGTGACCGACTGCTGGTGAGCTGGACGGACGGCCCAGCCGCCGGTTGCAGTCGTTTTCTGCGGCCGTTGCTGTAGTGGCCGGCCACCTTGGCGGGCCGATGAGTGGGACGATGATGACGATGGCCCCATCAGGCGGCCACCCGCAACGCTTCCGGAACTGGGGATGCCTGTGGGGCGCAGCTGCACTCCGGGTGCGGTAACCATTTACGACGGGTCACCCCAGGGTGGGCGAGATCGGCGTGCAGGGTGAGGGAACGCAACACGTTGTGGCCCTGCCGGAACCAATGCGCCGCTAACGCGACTTCGGCAGCCGCCCACCTGGTGAGCGGTGGTTGCGGGCGGGCCGCCAGTGTTCCCAGTTCCGAGACCACTAGCGGCCAGTCAGGATCGAAATCACTACGGAAGTGGTCGGTGCAGATCAGACATGCCCCACCTCTGCCATCCGTCAATGGCCCCACCACGGCGGAATCGAGGTGCGCGGTGACGGCCAACTGCGGTACCTCGCGGCGAAGTAGCACTTCGGAGATAGCCCGGTCTATGGCTACGGTGTCGGCGGCGATCACCGCCAGGTCGCATACCGCTGGGCTGAGGGCCGTCCAGTGACCGCCTGTCGTCACCGTTGTTGCCCTCTCAGCGGCGACACGTCGTAGCGCCGCGATGATCGGTCGTGGCTCGATATGGTTGAGCGTCTCGGCTGGAGAGCGCCGTGGCGGTTCGCAATGGTAGACGGCGAGCCGCACCGGTAGCCCGAGCAGCGCCGTACCCACCTGTAGTGCCAGATCGCAGGACCCGATCAACGCCACTCGTAGTGGCGGATCGGTGTCAGGACGCGGCAGCAGACCCCGATTGGATAAGTCCTGTAGTAGCCGGTCGAGCACCACTTCATCGCTGGCGCTCAGTTGTGGCTGTTGGGGGCGCGGCACCGGGTGACTCAGCGCGTCTATGGCGTCGCCAACCGCACCGGACAGCCCGCCGAGACAACAACGCAGCCCATCCGGGCGCTCGATACGGAGGTAGCCGTCCAACTTGATGATGTCGCCGGAGAGGGTGGGGTAGTGGTGCTCCATGGTGGCAATCGTGCCGAGCGAAACCTTGATCCACAAGGGAGTGAGCTGCGACGGACAACACTAAGAGCTGAACGGACAACACTTGTGGCGTGTCGGACAACACCTGCGGCCTTCGGACAACACTGTCTGAAGACAGTTGTTGGGGTGGGGGAGACCCCCACCCCACCAACGAGTCTGGCTGCGTCTCA
>JAIRRM010000082.1 GCA_031255975.1 Propionibacteriaceae bacterium
TCGTTGATGCGGGGCTCGATAGCGATGGCTCCTCCTTGCTCTGCTTATGTGGTGTCGATACGAGAAAAGCCTCCGTGACAAGACACGAAGGCTCACGTCGGACGCACCCGCCACGAGTACGGACACCGCCATACCCGCAGGGCAGCACACCCCTGCTATCAACCCAGCCGACATCAGCCTGCTCGGGTGGAAAGCCCTGGCCACCTGGTCGGCGACCGGCCCTCGCTTCGTCACGACCCACTTTCCAGCGAATCAACGGGTACGAGTATAGCGGCACTCCTAGTGGTTACCGTAATCGAACGGCACGCCACTTCCGTGGGCATCAACGAGTAATTTTGGCGCTCGCATTACCCGCGCTGTCTCGATCATGGCCACCGGCCTAACACCTGGCGCTACGGATGCGTACCGCTTATGTAGCTATGTATCGCTTATGTGTCGCTGTGGTGCCCCATCTTGCCGTATCCCGCGCCTGCCATGAGCGCATCTTTAACCCCGATTTCATTAGCCGTGCCCAGGAGAGCGACATAACGGTTGTGTTCCACAAATGCGCGGAAAAACCACGCTATTGCGAATGCGGTTGCGCTCCGAGCGGAACAAAACCGTAAGCACGCGGGGACCCTCGCATATTCCTAGCTGTCGCCCCGTATGCCCACTATGCTTGTTGACATGTTCCCAGAGCAGATCCCGTGGGGTATCACCGTAACGACCATTATCGCCACCGTGTTGCTCAGCACAATCGGTTTGGGCTATCTGTTGTTGGGCTGGCTGCGCAAACGTAGCTGGCGAGTGCTGTTACGTGGTGCCGGTTTTGTGCTCATGCCAATCGGCTTTTTCCTCTTGGGGGGTATGGACGCCGCCTATCGGGGTGTCAACTCGCTGTTCACCTGGGCCAACTCCACCTACCTGGGTGCCAAGCTGCTGATCGCCATAATCGTGTTCGGCCTCGGCATTCTGCTCTACGTCGTCGGCAGTTGCTGGCCTCAGGTGTTGGGTGACGAGGCGAAGAGCCGCCGCGCCACTATCGCCGAGCGCAGGGCCGCCAAGAAGGCAGGAATCGCTTCGGCTCCCGGCGGAGCCACGGGAACCGGTGCTGGTGCTCCCGCCGCCGTGCCCGGCCCGAACGGCACCCTTGCGCTTACCCCCGGCACCACTCTTCCCACCCCGGCCGGCCAGCCCACGTCCAGCCTGGAGCCGGATTCTGCCACCGAAGATGAAATCGACGCGATTTTGCGCCGCCACGGAATCCAGTAGCTGGCCAGACCCCCGCCGTATGGGTTGCTCGCCGTCTGGTTGATGCGATCCAACCATCGCTAAGGTTTCTGCCTGGTCGCGTGCGTCCCAGTCGTTGCGCAACACGTTGGATTCTGCCAAATACGTGCTGATATACCCCTGGCTAGCCCATAACTATCGCACGGATACACACCGGCGCTACTCCGGTTGCCGTGCTAGATCTATCCACCGCTCTCAGTGGCAGTGGTCGGTGATACCGGTGGCGATGTCGGCGCTGAAGCGGCGTTCGATGCGACCTCAGCCCCAGAATTGCTTGGCTGGGATGGAGCGGCTTGGCGATGGGACGCACTCGATTGCTTCGGAGAAACGCTGCGGCTGGTACGAAGCGAAGCACCCGTGCGATAGAGAGCGGACGAATGCGATCGTCGATTCGAGCGTGTGTAATTCAAGAACACGAAGATGCCGATCACGGCACCGACGAGCGAAAGCGACCATGCTATGAGAAGACTTTCACCTAGCCTGAAAAGCCCGAGGAAGCCGAAGGTGACACGCAGAATGGCCGGATCGCTCCTGCCGTAGGGGAATCTGAAGGCCAGAAACATACCCATAGTGCCGATACAGTTCGCCATCAGCACGGAGCTGAGGATGGTTGCAATAAACACGGCCGGCTTACGAGGCCCTTTAGCCGCCCGATACGCAAACCCACTCGCCAAACCGGCAAACAAAGGGATAACTGAGGCTGCGGTGCCCGCCTGCGAAAAAGCTGCAAGCACCCAAAACATCGCGCAAACAACAGCCGCCGCAATAGCGGCCACCACACCTCCTGCACCCGCGCCTGCGGGGTCGCCCGGATGACCTGCTGCAGGAAGTGGGCTCAAACTCATGGTTGACCTCTCCATCCATATGGCAAACTAATGTTGATACGACAGAAGCAGACTATCACGCCCAGAGACCACGCGGACGAGATGGCAACTGTGGTTCACAGTCGGCAGGCCGACAGTTCGGTGATGAGGATTCCCCTAGCCCCCAACCTGTAAAGGTCGTCCATCAGGCGATGCTGTTGCGCCCGTAGCACCAGCGCGCGTACCGCGACCCAGCCTTCGCGGGTGATCGGCGAGACGGTAGGAGCCTCAATGCCGGGGGTCAGTTTCGACGCGGCGGCTACCAGGTGCTCGGGGATGTCGTAATCCATGAGCACATAGTCCCTGGCCACCATGACACCGGAGAGCCGTGCCATCAGTTGCTGGAGCGCCGCCTCATCGCTGGCTGAATCGGGACGGCGAATCAGGACGGCTTCGCTCACCAGCAGCGGGTCGCCGACCAGTTCCAAACCCGCTTTGCGCAGCGTGGCACCGGTGTCCACCACGTCGGCGATGGCGTCCGCCACCCCCAGCCGTACTGCCGACTCCACCGCGCCGTCCAGTTTGATGACGCGGGCCTCAATACCGTGCTCGTCCAAATAACGCCGCAACAGGCCGGGGTACGCCGTGGCTATCCGTTTGCCGGTGAGATCGGAGACATTCAACTCGGCACCCGCCGGAGCGGCGAACTGGAATCGGGAACCGCCGAATCCCAGCGCCATGATTTCAATGGCATCGGCCCCGGAATCAATGAGCATGTCACGTCCGGTCAACCCCAAGTCAAGCGTGCCCTCCCCCACATACACCGCGATATCGCGCGGACGCAGGTAGTAGAACTCAATGGCGTTCTCCGCATCGAACAGCACCAGTTCTTTGGAGTCGAGCCGTTGCCGGTAACCCGCTTCGCGTAGGCAGGCGCTGGCGGCGTCAGCGAGACTGCCCTTGTTGGGCACCGCGATTCGCAGCAGAATCTCATTCATTATCGTTCCTTGTCACAGCGCGTCACAGTTGACGGTAAACATCGGCAAGAGTCAGTCCTTTGGCGATCATCATGGTCTGTACGTGATACAACAACTGCGAGATCTCCGCGGCGGCGGCCTCATCGGATTCGTATTCACACGCCATCCATACCTCAGCGGCCTCCTCGACCACCTTCTTGCCGATGGCATGTACCCCGGCGTCCAACCGCGCCACGGTGCCACTGCCCTCCGGCCGCTCAGCAGCGATGCGGTTCAGTTCTGCCCAAAGTTCCTCAAACGTCTTACCCATGGACGCTGAGCCTAATGCAATGACACCCGACGAAACGCCTCCATCCCGCGCGTGTCCAACCGCGCAAAGTTGCAATTACCACGAAAGGCTCCGCAACTTTGCGCAGTTGGACGCATATGGCGTCATCCCTGCTGATCGGTTGGCAGCAGATGGCGGGCGGCGGGCAGCGATTCCAGGGTCACGAAACCCGCCGGGGCCGCGACCACTTGCGGGATACGGTTCACAATGGTGGCGCAGGTCAGTTCAACGGTGTTCGGCTTGGCGATACGCACCTCGGTGGTGGGTTCGCCGTGAATCGTCCAATTGTTCTCGTCGTAATCCTCGGGACGGTAGACCTTGCCGCACACCTCCATCACGATCTCAATGCCCTCGGCGGTGGTCGCTGTGGCGCGGGCGTTCATACCAATCGCCTGCCCAGCGAGGATGGTACGCCCCAATGTGGACGACTCGATGTCGTGATCGAGATAAGCGGGAATCAACTCCTGGCTGATAGCGGTAAGACGCAACCCGAGCTGCCCGGCCAGCCAGCCCGGCACGTTCATGGCAAAACTCGGCACATTGGCATCGGCAATATCGCGTTGGAACTCCTCAGGAGTCAGCCCTACGCCATGCACGTTGGCGAGCGCGATGCCGTACTCGTCCACGTTGTATGAGCTGAAGCCCTCCAGTTTGGTGATGCGATGCGTCGATCCGGAGATGAGCGTGGCCAGGTTGCCCCAGTACACATCCTGATAGCCGGACCCGGTGAGGGTGACACCACGCTCCTTGGCGAGCATGTCGAGGCGGGCGAAAATCTCCGGCGCAGTGGTCTGCGGGAAGAATGATTCTTCGCAGGTGGAGATGGCGTTGATGCCGTGGCGAGCACAGGCGGCGAAGAACGGCTCCATGTCGCTCATCAGGCTCATGATCTCCAGCACGGCGCAGTCGGCTCCCTTGGTCAGTACCGCCTCGGCGTCGTCCGTCACGGTGATGCCGATGGGGCCACCCAAGCCGGACAGTTCGCCCACATCCCTGCCGATGACGGCGGGGTTGTTGTCGATCACTCCAACCAGTTCAAAACCCTTTTCAATGAGATAGCGCACGGTTACGATGCCCATCAGGCCGTAGCCATACTGGATGACGCGGATCGGTTTTGCGCTCATAGCGACCCCCTAATACCTTTTGGTGCCCCTGCCACTTACCAGCAGGTGCCGGTCTATCCAGCTTACCGACGGAAAGTGTCGCCAGGCAGCGAATTGACAAAGCTGCCCCTGACAGGCAGTTGTAAGCGTAGGAGCTACACGATCCTTTGCGAATGCACGCGACCGCTCCGGACAGCTTCCCGTCGGTGCCAATGGAGCCTGCTGGCAGCTTGCACCGCGGAGACCATTACCATCACCGACGCGGACTAGGGCACATGCTTTGATGGCCTGCGCTATCCAAATATTTGATATGCAATCTAAGTGCTTGACATGCAAGTTAAGGGATCTTAGAGTGTGGGCCACGGTACTGTTAGTTTGCGTTCGGGGATTTGTATCCGGACGCAGGGTGCTGAGTGGGTGGCACCACCGCCGCTCATATGGCCGTTCAAAGGGGA
>JAIRRM010000088.1 GCA_031255975.1 Propionibacteriaceae bacterium
GGAGACCGTGCAGTGGGCCGCCTTGGGGCTGGGCGTAGTCATCGCCGTGGCTTCGTTTGCCGTCTATCTGGTGAATCGCGCCAAATATTCCGCGCCCGCCGCACCGCCCACGCCGCAGGTGAACCCTGGGTTGTTACAACGAGATATTGATCGCCGTCTGCCAGATCAGGCCACCCCGGGCATGATCGGCGTGTTAGACGATGGCCGTGTCGGAGCCAATGACCTGCTGATAACCCTCATCGATCTGGCGGCGCGCGGCTACCTCACCATCTCCCCCGCCGCCGGGCCGGGCGAACACTGGCTGCTCGTCCGCACCGGCAAGGACACGACGGGGCTACGCGGTTTCGAGACAGCGCTCATCGACGCGCCCTTTGCCGGTACCACCACCACTCGCACCCTCGACTCGCTGCTGGCCGATGACTCCGTGGTAGAAGCCGCCATCACGGCGCTGCAACATGACGCAGACGAGACCGGCTGGTTCACCCGTACCAGTGACAGCCACTGGGGCAAGATCGGCGGCGCTCTGGTACTGGCCGGACTCACCATGCTCGCCACCGGCATCATCATCGGGCTGAACACATTGCCGGCTCCCGGTATCGCTGGTGGGGCGTTGGTTACCGGTAGCGGGCTGCTCATCGCCACCCTCGCCAAGATGCAGCGCGATCACAGCGAAACCGGTTACGCCGCCCGCGGCCAGTTGGCACGCTACCGCGACTGGTTGGAGGGGTTGAGCGCCCACCAACTGCTGCCTGAAAACGCCTCCGTCATATTCAACGGCTGTGTGGCGGCGGCACTCGCGTTCGGCGCGAGCGAACGGTTCGCAACCGTGTACGCCAGGGCTTACGCCAGGGCCTCCGGTTGGGGCACCGTGGACACCCTTCCGGTGGATTTCGACTGGATGCAGGGGGCCTCGTCACCCGCTCACGCTGTACATGAATCGTCGCGTTTCGTGGCCGACGGCCTGGCTCTCGCCCGCCGCTACGGGGTGGAGTGAGCACCGTATCCTTCGCAAGCGATTTGCCCGCGAGAAATGAGTCTGCCGCGCCGCTGACGTACTTGGTAGGCACCTTACAAACAGTTACGTTCTGCGGTTCACGGCTTGTGGTTCACGACGGATCAGCGCCCACACCCCGACTAAACTCGGTCGTTGTGAGCGAATACGGTGCAGCCCTGGGCCTGGAGCCCGTCCACGTCGGCAAAGTCCGCGAACTCTACGATTGGGACGATGACACCTTCTTGATGGTCGCCACCGACCGGGTCTCGGCGTTCGACTATGTGCTGCCGTCTCCGATCCCCGACAAGGGCAAAGTGCTCACCCAGTTGAGCCTGTGGTGGTTCGAGCAACTCGGCTCGCTGATACAAAACCACGTCATCTCCACCGCCGTACCCGAACCCGTCAAGGGCCGCGCCATCGTCGTGGAAAAGCTAAAAATGGTGCCTGTGGAGTGCATCGCGCGCGGCTACCTCACCGGCACCGGCTGGGCCGAATACCAATTGAGCCGCAGCGTCTGCGGCATCAAACTGCCAGCTGGCCTACATGACGGGTCCAAATTGCCCGAGCCGATCTTCACACCGTCCACCAAAGCCGAAATTGGCATCCACGACGAGAACATCAGCTACGAACAAATGCTGAAACTCACCGGTGCCGAACTCGGTGCCAAACTCCGCGACACCACCCTGGCGGTGTACTCTCGCGCCGAGCAACTCGCCCGAGAGCGCGGCATCATCCTCGCAGACACCAAGTTCGAGTTCGGACGTCGCGCCGACGGTACCCTGGTGCTGGCCGACGAAGTGCTCACCCCCGATTCGTCTCGTTTCTGGGACGCCGCCGACTACACGCGCGGACTGCTCACCAGTTTCGACAAGCAGTACCTCCGTAACTGGCTCAACGGCGGCGAATCCGGTTGGGACAAGGCTTCCGGCACCACTCCCCCGCCGTTACCAGAGGCGATCATCACGGCGACCCGAGAACGCTACCTCACCGCGTACCAGCAGTTGACGGGGTGCGCGTTCGTCGCGTAGCCCTGGGCGTCGCGCCATTCGCCCGCACCACTCAGGTACGATTCACCGTATGGCACTGGTAGTGGTTGACGTTATGCCCAAGCCCGAAATCCTCGATCCCCAGGGCAAGGCGATCACCGGGTCGCTGACGCGGCTGGGGCACCAGGGGTTGAGCGTCAGGCAGGGCAAGCGGTTCGAGATCGAGGTGACGGGCGACATCACCAAAGAGCGGCTGGACGAGATCGGTCGTATCGCAGACACGTTGCTCGCCAATACCGTCATCGAGACGTACGCCGTACGGACGGAGGGCTAGGCAAGTGGCCCCACGTATCGGTGTCGTCACCTTCCCCGGCTCCCTGGACGACCAGGATGCCCTGCGCGCCGTGCGCCTCTGCGGCGGCGAACCCGTGAGCCTTTGGCACGCCTCCGACGAGCTGCGGGATGTGGCGGCGGTGATCCTACCCGGAGGTTTCTCGTACGGCGACTATCTGCGCTGCGGTGCCATCAGCCGCTTCGCGCCCATTATGAGCGAGGTGATCTCCGCCGCCAACCGGGGAATGCCGGTGCTGGGCATCTGCAACGGTTTCCAGGTGTTGTGCGAATCGCACCTGCTACCGGGCGCGCTGATGCGCAACGAGGGTATGAGGTTCGTGTGTCGGACACAGCAACTTCGCGTCGAGTCGAATGACACGGTATGGACCTGTGATTTCGCGCCAGGTGAGTTGATCGACATCGCTATCAAGCACGGCGAGGGCAACTTCCGAGCCGATCCCGATACGCTGACGCGGCTGGAGGCCGAAGGGCAGGTGGTGTTCCGCTACATCGGCAACCCCAACGGTTCCCTGAACGACATCGCCGGTATCACCAACGAGCGTGGCAACGTCGTCGGGCTGATGCCACACCCGGAGCACAACGTGGACCCGCTGGTCGCCGATTCGCTGGACGGCAGGATGTTTTTCCAGTCAGTGCTGACGTTCCTGCAAGCCACGCAGGTTGCCGGGTAACCGCTATGACAACCCCGCCCGGATGAGCGCCACCGCCCGCACCAGGGCCAACCTGTTACTGCTGCTGGCCGCGTTCATCTGGGGTATGGCGTTCACCGCTCAGAAGGTCGCCAACGCCGTGATGGGGCCGATCAGCTTCACCGCCGTACGGTTCGCCATGGGAGCCACGGTACTGCTGCTGGTGGTCGCGCTGCGTGATCGCAAAGCCGGATTGACCTCTAACGAACGCCGTGCCCGTACCCGTGCGGTGATCGTGCCCGGCGTGGTGTGCGGAGCACTGCTGGCGTTGGCGGTAAATATTCAACAGGTGGCGCTCGACTTTACCTCCGTCGGCAACGCCGCGTTCATCACCGGGTTGTACCTGGTGTTCGTGCCGTTGTTGGGGTTGTTCACCGGGGGTAAGGTGCTGCCGCTCACCGTGATCGGAATCGCGTTGGCCGTCGCCGGGTCGTACCTCATCGCCGTGAGAGCGGACTTCACCATTGGGCTCGGCGACATCATCGTGGTGGGTGCGGCGCTGGCGTTCGCGGTGCAGATTCTGGTGGTAGACCGGGTGGGGCCGCATCTCGACCCGGTGCGATTCTCGGTAGCGCAGTTTTACGGTTGCGCCGTGTATTCGACCATAGCCGCACTGCTGCTGGACGAACGTCCGTTCACCGGATTGCTGGATGGTTGGTTGCCGCTGGCGTACGGCGGCCTGCTTTCGGTGGGTGTCGCATACACCATTCAGGTCATCGCGCAACGCGACGCGCTAGCCAGTCACGCCGCCCTGATTATGAGCATGGAGGCCGTCTTCGGGGCCGTGGGTGGCTGGTTGCTGCTCCATGAGCGACTGGGGTCGCGGGGGCTGATCGGTGCCGCCTTGATGTTAGCCGGGTTGGTGGTCTCGCAGTTTGGGCAGCTAAAGCGACCCACGCCCGCTGACTAGCCGCCTGGGCCCACGGCACGCAATTCGCCGTTCATTGGGCAGTTAGGTACGGTTTCAGTCGGGCCAGACGTGCCGAATCGCCCAATGAACACCCCAACGCGACCCCGCGAAACAGCTACCCCGAATACGACACCTTCCCACGCAACGGGGAATCGGCGGGGATGCCGAAAAGCTTGCAAGCCCCATCAAGGGCATCACCTTGAGGTGGGACGATACGGGCCGCCGGTAGCCGTTCCGCCAGCATTTCGGCGAAATCGGCACGCAACTCCGCGGAACGGAACACCCCGCCCAGGGTGGCGACGTTGGTGCCGTCCGGGCCGTCTTCGCCCACCCGCCTCGCGGCGGTAGCAACGGCGTGCGCCAAGTCGCAGGCGGCATGGCGGATTATGCCGCGCGCCACCTCGTCGCTGGGAGCCAACCCGGCGACCACCTTGGCGTACGAAGCGATGCGGCGCACCCAATCCGGATCGTTCTGCACGTCGAGGTACGCCTGTTCCAGATCGTCGAAGTCCTGCGAGATCAGCGGGGTCAGCGCCGTGGGCGCGCCACGCCCGTCATAGTCGCGCATCACCGCGCAGAGCGCCGCGCGCCCGATGGAGAAACCAGAGCCGTCATCGCCCAACTGCGACCCCCAGCCGTCCACCCGCGCGGTAGCCGTCTTGCCGACACCGTACGTAATGACGCCGGTGCCGGATGCCACGATGACACCGGGTTCGTAATCTAACGCCCCCAGATAGTTGGAGATCGAGTCGTGCGCCAGCGCCACCCGCCGCACTCCCAGGTCGGCGACACCCGTCAATACGTCCGCCGCCAGGTGGCGACCACCACAACCGGTAGAACCGATGGCGACGTAAAGCGGTGTCGGCCCGTCGATCATGGCGATACAGGTACGCACATTGTCGGCCCATTGCGGCACCAGCGGAGCGTTGTTACGCACCCCCGGCAGTTCCGGCAACTCATGGGCGCGCCCCTCCATGTCGTACACCCGCGATCGGATGCCGGTCTGCCCAGCGTCCAACGCCAGCAGCCGGGTTCTGGCCGTGATGACACCGCTGTCTTCGCTCACCACACAAGCGTATCAATTGGTACGGGGTTCTTGTATGACAGCGGGCGAACCGTCGTACCGCGTTCCTGGGCGCGGAGATACTGTCATTCCCACGCGCCCCCATATCTCGGCACGGGCAAACTCCGAGCGGCCACGGCTGCCCAACTAGACTGGCTGCGTGGTTGATACCGTAGCTGAAGCGCTTCGTACCCCAGACGCCCCGCAACCGTGGGCCGAACTGGGGCTGAAGCCCGACGAGTACCAGATGATCCGCGACATTCTTGGACGCCGCCCCACCGGTGCCGAGTTGGCGATGTACTCGGTGATGTGGAGCGAACACTGCTCGTATAAATCGTCCAAGCTGCATCTGAAGCGATTCAGCGCGCTGCCACAAACCACCCCCCGGGGCCCGCTGCTGGCAGGCATCGGCGATAACGCGGGAGCCGTGGATATAGGCCAGGGATATGCCGTCACGTTCAAGCTGGAGTCGCACAACCACCCCAGCTACGTAGAGCCGTATCAGGGCGCGGCCACCGGCGTCGGCGGCATCGTGCGAGACATCCTGGCGATGGGTGCCCGCCCCATCGGCGTGATGGACCCGCTGCACTTCGGCCCTCTCAACGCCCCCGACACCGCCCGGGTACTGCCCGGTATCGTCGCTGGTGTGGGCGGCTACGGCAACTGCCTGGGGTTGCCCAATATCGGCGGCGAAGTGATCTTCGACCCGACGTATCTTGGCAACCCGCTGGTGAACGTGCTCTGTGTGGGCCTGATGCGCCACGAGGATCTGCATCGGGCACTCGCCACCGGAGTTGGCAACAAGGTAATCATGTACGGGGCGGCGACGGGCGGCGACGGCATCGGCGGCGCGTCCATCCTGGCATCGGAGACGTTCGA
>JAIRRM010000092.1 GCA_031255975.1 Propionibacteriaceae bacterium
CGGTGGTGGCGTTCACCGACGGCAACCAGATCGGTGCGGTACTCGACCGCAACGGATTACGCCCGGCCCGCTATTGGCTTACCCGCGACAACCGCATCATCTTCGCCTCCGAAGCCGGGGTGTTGCCGGTGGCCCCCGCCGACGTGCTCTCCAAAGGACGACTGCGTCCCGGACGGGTGCTGCTGGCCGACATCTCGGCGCACCGTCTCATCGACGACCGCGAGATCAAGGACGCGCTGGCCGCCGAGCATCCGTACGGCGAATGGCTGGCGGCGGGCGTGGTAAGCATAGATGACCTGCCAGAGCGTACCCATGTGGTGCATTCACCCGCGTCCGTCAACCGTCGCGGGCAGATATTCGGCTACACCCATGAGGAACTGCGCCGCATCATCGCGCCGATGGCCAACACCGGCGCGGAACCGGTGGGCGCAATGGGCGACGACACTCCGCTGGCGGTGCTCTCCGACAAGCCGCGCAACCTGTTCGACTATTTCCGCCAGGTATTCGCTCAGGTTACCAACCCTCCGTTGGACGCCATCCGTGAGGAGTTGGTCACCTCACTTGCCACCGGTATCGGCCCAGAGGCGAACCTACTGGCACCGGGGCCGGATTCCTGCCGCCAAATCGTCATTCCGTTCCCGATCCTGGATTCGGAGCAGTTGGCCAAAATCGTGCATCTGGGGGAGCACTCCGGGCAGCCCACCGGTGGCCACACCCATGTCATCCGGGGCCTTTATGACGTGGATCACGGGGCTGCCGCGCTTAGGGAGCGGCTCAATCAGATTCGTGACGAGGTGAGTGTCGCCATCGCCGCCGGGGCGCGGGTGATCGTGCTCTCCGACAGGCACTCCGATGGAGATCACGCTCCGATCCCGTCACTGTTGCTCACCGCCGCCATCCACAATCATTTGGTGAACGTGAAGCAGCGCACTCAGGTGGGGTTGATCGTCGAGGCCGGCGATGTACGCGAAGCGCACCATGCCGCGCTGCTCATCGGCTATGGGGCGGCTGCCATCAATCCGTATCTCGCGTTCGAGACCGCCGAAGATTTGGCCCGGCGTGAGTTGTATGTCACCGTGGCACCTGAGAAGGCCATCGAGAATGTACGCAAGGCGCTCGGCAAGGGTGTGCTCAAAGTGATGAGCAAAATGGGCATCTCTACCATCTCCAGTTACACCGGTGCCCAGGTTTTCGAGGCGGTTGGTCTGGCGCAGGATTTTGTGGACGAGTTTTTCACCGGCACGGTGAGCCGTATCGGTGGCATCGGATTGGAGCAGGTGGCCCGCACCAGCGCCGCGCAGCATGCGTTGGGCTATCCGCTCACCGGCAATAAGCAACCACATCGTACGTTGCCCAGCGGCGGTGATTACCAGTGGCGGCGTGAGGGTGAGGAGCACCTGTTCGATCCGGAGGCTATCTTCACGCTGCAACAGGCGGTACGTGCCAACGATCCCGCCCTGTTCAGGCGCTACAGCGACCGCATCAACGACTCGTCAGGGCGATTGATGACGCTACGCGCCCTGTTCGAGTTGAAAGGTGTCCGTCCGGCGGTGCCACTCGACGAGGTGGAACCGGCTTCCGAGATCGTGAAGCGGTTCTCCACCGGGGCGATGAGTTTTGGTTCCATCTCAAAGGAGGCGCACGAGAACGTCGCCATCGCCATGAATCTGCTGGGCGGTAAATCGAACACCGGTGAGGGTGGTGAGGACCCAGAACGCCTCTACGACCCAGCACGCTGCTCTGCCATCAAACAAGTGGCCAGCGGGCGATTCGGAGTGACCAGCGAGTACCTGGCGAACGCCACCGATATTCAGATCAAGATGGCGCAAGGTGCGAAGCCGGGCGAGGGGGGGCAACTGCCCGGCCAGAAGGTGTACCCGTGGGTGGCGAAGGTGCGCCATTCCACCCCTGGGGTGCAACTCATCAGCCCGCCGCCACACCACGACATCTACTCCATTGAGGACATCAAGCAGCTGATCCACGACCTGAAAAGCGCCAATCCACTAGCCCGCGTTCATGTGAAGTTGGTATCCGAATCCGGTGTGGGCACGGTCGCCGCCGGAGTGGTGAAGGCGAAAGCCGACGTGATTCTCATCTCCGGGCATGACGGCGGCACCGGGGCCAGTCCACTCACCTCCATCAAGCACGCCGGTAGCCCGTGGGAACTGGGTTTGGCCGAGGTGCAGCAGACACTATTGCTGAACGGTCTGCGTGATCGGGTGGCGGTGCAGGTGGACGGCCAACTCAAGACCGGTCGCGATGTGGTGGTGGCCACGCTGTTGGGGGCGGAGGAGTTCGGGTTCTCCACCACGGTGCTGGTGGCCAGCGGTTGTGTGATGATGCGGGTGTGCAACAAAGATACCTGTCCGGTTGGTATCGCCACCCAGAATCCAGCATTACGCAAATACTTCACCGGGAAGCCGGAATATATCGTCAATTTCTTCATGATGCTGGCCGAGGAAGTGCGCGAACTGCTGGCTGAACTCGGATTCCGCAGCGTCAAAGAGGCGGTAGGGCATGTGGAGGCGTTGCACTTGCGTAAGGCGCTGAATCACTGGAAGGCCGCCGGGCTTGACCTCACCCCGGTGCTCACCAACGTGGAGCCGAAGCGGGGGCAACGGCGGCACCAGGCGCGGGCGCAAGATCACGAACTCGACAAGGCGCTCGATGTGAGTCTGATCGCCGCCGCCCAGCCTGCCATCGCCGCCGGTACCCCGGTGGTAGCTGATTTCGAGGTGCGCAATACGCATCGCACCGTGGGTACCACGCTTGGCTACCACGTCACCAAGGCCACCCGTGGTGCTGGACTACCAGAGAACACCATTGACTTCACCCTCACCGGTACCGGTGGACAGAGCTTCGGGGCGTTCCTGCCACGCGGTGTGACACTTAGGCTGGTGGGGGACTGCAACGACTATCTCGGCAAAGGGCTCTCCGGTGGACGCATCATCGTGTATCCGCACCCAGATTCCCCGTTCGATCCGGCGAATGAGATCGTGGCCGGCAACGTCATCGGCTACGGTGCCACCAGCGGGCAGTTGCTACTGCGCGGCCAGGTGGGGGAGCGGTTCTGTGTGCGTAACTCTGGCGCGACCGCAATCGTCGAAGGGGTCGGCGACCATGGCTGCGAGTACATGACCGGTGGTGAGGCGCTGATCCTCGGCCCTACGGGGCGCAACTTCGCAGCAGGTATGTCGGGGGGCGTGGCCTGGGTGCTCGACCTTGATCCGGGGCGGCTCAACACCGAGTTGGTGGACGCTGAACCGCTCGGCGGGGCCGACGTGGCGCGGGTGTCAGAGCTATTGGCGATGCACCAGCTAGAAACTGGTTCCACCGTGGCGGCGACACTGTTGGCCGAAAGCCGTATCGCGGAACGGTTCACCAAAATCGTGCCACGCGATTATGCAAAAGTGTTGGCTGCCAAAGAGCAGGGCATCGCCGAAGGAGTGAGTGAAGACCGGCTCGTGGAGATGATGATGGAGGCGACCCGTGGCTGACCCACAAGGTTTCATGAAGGTGCCGCGTCAGATCGCGGAGCGTCGTCCGGTCAACGAAAGAATAGCGGACTGGCAGGAGGTGTACCCCGGCACTCCAGGTGCCGCCGTACTGCCTTTCATCGAGGCGCAGGCCAGCCGCTGTATGGATTGTGGTGTGCCGTTTTGTCATTCCGCTTGCCCGCTCGGCAATCTGATGCCGGAGTGGAACGATTTGGTGTGGAAGGACGAGTGGCAGGTTGCCGCTGATCGGTTACACGCCACCAACAACTTCCCGGAGTTCACCGGCAGGCTCTGCCCGGCGCTCTGTGAAGCGGCGTGTGTGGTGGGTACGGTACGTGAACCGGTCACCATCAAGAACATCGAGGTGGCGATCATCGACCGCGCTTGGGCCGACCGGCGCGTCGAACCGGTGAGCCCGGATTGGCACTCGCTGAAAACCATCGCCGTGGTGGGTTCCGGCCCCTCTGGGCTGGCGCTCGCGCAGCAGTTGACCCGCGCCGGGCACACCGTGGTGGTATATGAGCGCGCCGACGCCATCGGCGGCCTGCTGCGTTACGGCATCCCCAATTTCAAACTGGAAAAGGGCGTGCTTGATCGCAGACTGAAGCAGATGGCGCTGGAGGGCACCACCTTCAAGACCGGCGTTAGCATTGGGCGTGACATCACCGGGGCGCAACTGGTGGAACGCTTCGATGCGGTGGTGCTGGCCATCGGTTCCACGCTACCCCGCGACTTGGCCGTACCGGGCCGTGAACTGGTGGGCGTACATCAGGCGATGGAGTATCTATCCGCCGCCACGAAGGCGGTGAGCGATGGGGTTGAGTCCGGCATCGACGCCAAGGGAAAACATGTCGTCGTCATCGGCGGCGGCGATACCGGCGCTGACTGTGTAGGCACGGCCATCCGGCAGGGTGCGGCCAGTGTCACCAGCTTGGAGATCATGCCACGGCCTGGCGTGGAGCGCCCGGCGGGCCAGCCGTGGCCGACGTATCCCAATGTCTACCGCGTAGCCAGCGCGCATGAAGAAGGGGGTGAGCGACGCTACTCCGTCTCCACCACCAGGTTCATCGGTGCGAATGGTCATGTCAGCGCCATCGAGATCAGCGACGTGGATGCAAATTTGACTCCCGTCCCGGGCACTGCTCGCACTTTGCCCGCCGATCTGGTGCTACTGGCGATGGGCTTCCTGGGCCCGGAACGGGGTGGCTTGGTCGGTGAGTTGGGTTTGGAGTTGGACGTCAGGGGCAATATTGCGCGGGGTGCCGATTTCCAGACCAGTGTGCCTGGAGTGTTCGCGTGTGGAGATTGTGGTCGGGGGCAGTCGCTCATCGTTTGGGCTATCGCCGAGGGGCGTTCCTGCGCGAATGGTGTCGATGCTTTTCTCACCGGACGGGTGAGGGGTTTGCCGAACCCCATCGTTCCCTCCGCGCGCGCCTTGACCGTTTGATGCTCTAGCGGCTCTGTGTCGAAAGCATTGCGTTCGGCGGTGGGTGGCATCTGGATGATACTGTTTGGACGAGTTTCGCGCTTGAGATGTTTACTGATGATTGCAGGAGTGGGCATATAATATGACCCGGCTGAGTCCGAGACCTTTGTACTATTACCGAGGCTCTGCGGCCGTGCGCCGTGGCGGCGAGGTCTGCCCTTGGCGTCATTGGAGAAGGCGTTTGGTACTGGTTTGAGGAGGTTACGCTGTGCGTGTTGGGAAGGTTTGCGTGGCGCTGGTTTTCGCCGTGATGTTGTTGGTGCAAGTGTTCCCGGGGCGTGCGGCGGCGTACACCTACTCCAGCACTTATTACCCGCGCCTCGGCTACGTCATCAATCACTACCAAGATAAAGCGGGGAACGGCGGTGTGGTTGTGGGGTTTAATCTCAATCACCTTAACGACGATGTCACCGTCGTTGATTTTCCGTTTCTCGAATCCTTGTACCTTCCCCTCCGGGCTTTGGATGCGACGGCTTTTGCGACAAACTCTGAAAATCTGCAACTAATCACGCTGCCGGACACTATCGTCGAGATTCAGCCGGGGGCGTTCTCTGGTTGTACTCATCCAGATTTTGAGGTTTTCGCGCCCACGCAAGCGATATACGACCTGATTGTTGCCGCTGGCCTTCCTCCCGACAGGATCGCCACCGCTCCCGTGGTCAACACGCCTGGTTCGACCACTGTCGCCTACGATGGCACGACGATCGATCTAGTCGCGCTCTCCGAGTTATTTACCGTAGATCCCCATGCTGGTGCTCCGAGCTACAGCCTGGAAGCTGGCGGCACCGGGGCGGGCACCGTCTCGACTGGTACGCTCACCATCACCAAAACGGGAGAGTTTGTCATTGGATTGGTAACCGCGCAGAACGGCTCCTACGAGGCTGGCGCTCTGGTGAGAGCCACGCTTACCGTGGAAAAAGGAACCCGTTCCGCTCCGGCAGGGCTCAGCGTGGCTGATGCGGCCAACTTAGGCGGTACCGACGGCAAAATCATCGGACTCGCAGCCGATACGGCATACGAGTATCGCAAAGATGGCGGTAGCTACACGCTGGCGGTTTCCAACGCCGCCGGTGAGATCACCGGCCTCGCGGCAGGCTCCTACGTGGTGCGGTTCCCGGCGAATGACTTGTATCCCGCCAGTCCGGACTCGGTTGCGACCGTGATTGCCGAACCGTTCCCGGCACCGCCGGATGTCGCAACCGGTGGCAGTCTCACGGGCGGTGCCGGCACCGCCGGGTTGGCGCTTTGGATCGGTTTGCTGGGCATCGGCGCGCCGGGAATGGCTGGTTGCGCCCGTACCCTCGCCCGCCGCAAGTCCCAGTAGCGCGGAGCGCCGCCAATCGGAGTGTCCGGCGAGGGCGGGGCGCGGTTTGGGGTTGGAGGCCGGGGGGCGGCATTGTGCGTGGTGCCAGTTTCCAGATCAATGCGCCTGGGGCTTCGCGTGTGGAGGTTGTGGTCGCTCATCGCCTGGGCTATCGCCGTGGGGCGTTCCTGAGCGGATGGTCTCATGGAACGGGGTGAGTGGTTTGCTCCCTTCCGCGCGTCCCTTGGTTTGATGGGATAGGTGGCCGGGTAGACTCGGCTGCACCGCAGGGCTTGTTTCGAGGGGGTGGTGTGCGTGCTCGGTTTCGTACATCTGCACAACCACACCGATTATTCGATGCTTGACGGTGCCGCCCGGCCGGAGGAGTTGATCGTCGCCGCGGCAACCCAGGGAATGTCGGCGCTGGCCATCACCGACCATGGCAACATGTTCGGTGCCTACGACTTCTACAAGGGGTGCCAGAAGGCTGGTATCAGACCGATCATCGGTCTGGAGGCGTATGTGACGCCCGGCACTTCACGCTTTGAGCGTATCCGGGTGCAGTGGGGTGACGGTGGCGGCGACGATGTGTCGTCCAAAGGGGCATACACCCATATGACCATGTGGGCGGAGACCACCGAGGGGATGCTGAACCTGTTCCGATTGACATCGAAAGCCAGCTTGGAGGGTGTGTTCTACAAGCCTCGTATCGACCGCGAACTGCTGCACCGTTACCACGCGGGCATCATCGCCACCACCGGTTGTCCTTCCGGTGAGGTGGCCACCAAGTTACGTGTCGGACGTTACGACGACGCGCTGGCCGCGGCCGCCGAGTTCCAAGACATCTTCGGGCGCGACAACTTCTTCGTGGAGTTGATGGATCACGGGATCCCGATCGAGCAGCGTACCCGCGACGATTTGCTCCGGGTGGCTCATGCCATCGGCGCTCCGTTGGTGGCTACCAACGATCTGCACTACGTAAAGTCTTCCGATGCCCAGATCCATGACGACCTGTTGTGCGTGCAAGCCGGTGCGTTACGCTCCGACACTGATCGGTTCCATTTCGAAGCGCAGGAGTTCTATCTCAAAAGCGCGGCCGAAATGCGTGCCCTTTTTATCGGACGGGAAGAAGCCTGCGACAACACCCTGGCGATCGCGGAACGCTGCCAGGCGCAGTTTGTCGAGGAAGAGGGGCGTTACATGCCCCAGCCGGTGTTGCCAGAGGGCGAAACCGAGGAAAGCTGGCTCCGGCACGAGACCGAAATCGGGCTCATCGAACGTTTCGGGTCGCCGTTGCCGGACGTAGTACGCGAGCGCGCCGAGTATGAACTCGACGTCATCGTGCAGAAACGCTACGCCGGTTACTTCCTGGTGGTCTCCGATTACGTACGTTGGGCCAAGACGCAGGGCATCGGGGTAGGGCCAGGGCGTGGTTCCGGTGCCGGATCGCTGGTTGCGTACGCCATGAGCATCACCGAGGTGGATCCACTGCGCTTCGGCCTGCTGTTCGAGCGTTTCCTGAACCCGGAGCGGCCGTCCCTGCCTGACTTCGACATCGATTTCGACGACCGCCGTCGCGGCGAGGTAATCGACTATGTAACCCATAAATACGGTACCGACCATGTGGCGCAGATCGTCACCTTCGGTCGGATTCAGTCGAAACAGGCGGTGCAGGACGCCGCCCGTATCCTCGGCGAGCCGGTGTCCGTGGGTGAGAAGATGTCCAAGGAGATGCCGGGAGGTGCCCAGGGCGTCCATATCACCCTGGCGGACATGGTGAACTCCGAGTCGAAGCATTACCGGGAGGCGGCCCCGTTCCGTGACCTGGTATCAACCAGCCCCAACTACCAGCAGGTGTTGGACGTAGCCATCGGGCTGGAGGGGTTGAAGCGCAACTGGGGGGTACACGCCGCCGGCGTCATCATGTCGAGTGCGCCGTTTGAGGATGTCATCCCTATCATGCGCCGCGACAAGGATGGGGCCATCATCACTCAGTTCGACTATCACAGCGCCGAGGCGTTGGGGTTGGTCAAGATGGACTTTTTGGGACTGCGCAACCTGTCGATGCTCTCCGACACGGTAGAGAACATCCGGCTGAACACCGGCGTGGAGATCGACCTAGACGAATTGATGCGCGACCCGTCCGACGCGGAGACGTACCGTTTGCTGCGTGAAGGCAACACCCTGGGTATTTTCCAGATGGACTCCGACGGCATTCAGACGTTGATGCGGGAAATGCGAGCTGACAGTTTCGACGACATCACCGCCGTGCTCGCCCTATATCGCCCCGGCCCGATGGGCCAAGACGCCCACACCACCTACGCCGCCCGCAAACGCGGTGAGCAGCGTGTCACCCCCATTCACGTGGAGTTCGTCGACTCCATCGGGGACATTCTGGAGCCGACATACGGTCTGATCGTCTACCAGGAACAGGTGATGCAGATCGCGCAGCGGGTGGCTGGTTACTCCATGGGACGCGCAGACAAGCTGCGTAAGGTGATGGGCAAGAAGGACTCCGTCGCGCTGGAAGCGGAGCACGAGCCGTTCGTAGCCGCCATGCTGGAGCGCAACTTTTCGCGCGAAGCCATCGATGCTTTGTGGGAGGTGTTGGTTCCGTTCGCGTCCTACGCCTTCAACAAGTCGCACAGCGTGGCGTACGCCTTCATCTCGTACTGGACGGCGTACCTCAAAGCCCATTATCCGGTGGAGTTTATGGCGGCGCTGCTGGAATCCGTGAAAGGCAACCGCGACCGGTTCACCGGCTATCTGAACGAGTGTCGCCGTATGGGTATCAAGGTGCTGCCTCCCGATGTGAACGAGTCGGAGCAGCGTTTTGCCGCAGTTGGCGGCAACATCCGCTTTGGGCTTTCGGCCATCAAGGGGGTGGGCGAGGGTGTCGTCGCCGACATGTTGCAGGCCCGACGGGAGAAGAGCCAGGCCACCAGCTTCTACGACTTCATGGAGAAGGCACCAGCCAGCGCCTGTAATAAGCGGGTCGTCGAAGCGCTCATCAAGTCGGGGGCCTTCGATTCACTGGGCCACAACCGCCGCACCCTGATGAGCATCTTCATGGAGGCGGTGGACTCCATGACCCAGACGAAACGTAACGAGGAGTTCGGGCAGGGCGACCTATTCGGTGGCGCGGCGTCGCAGGGCGGTAAGCAGTATCCAGAGATCACGGTGATCGACGAGTGGGATCGCCGTACCAAACTGGCGTTCGAGCGCGAAATGCTGGGGTTACAAATCTCCGACCACCTGCTCGCCGGGCTGGATCATGTGCTCGCCAACTATCGCACTCACACCATTGACCAACTTTCTGATTTGGCCGATGGGACGAAGGTGTCGGTGTGCGGCCAGATCTGTAACCCGCCACAGCGCAGACAGTCCAAGCGGGGGCAGTTGTATGCCATCATTGACCTTGATGACCGCCACGGCCAGGTTTCAGCTACGGTGTTCCCCGGCGTGTACGAAAAAGACAGCGAAGCCGTGGTACAAGACAATGTGGTGCAGCTCAGCGGTCAGGTTACCCATCGCGGCGACATCGTGGAGATCAGGGCGAAGTCGGTGGCGGCGTTGGATCTGGGCTCGCTGGAGGATCGTCCATTCACCATCGCGTTGCGCTCCACCCGCTGCACCCCCAAGGTGGTGGGGGAACTCAAAACCATCCTGGGACGCCACGTCGGCGCGTCTGAGGTGTTGCTACGGCTGACAGACGGAGCGAAAGCCACCACTTTGCGACTGGACGAGTCGATTAGGGTACACGCCTCCGACGAATTGATGAGCGAATTGAAGGCACTGCTCGGACCGGGGTGTGTCGCCTGACTATGGTGTGCTGGGCCGAGATAGCGCACTAGAGTGTGGCATATGAGGTTGGAGGTGCGTACCCGGGTGCTGCTGCTCAGCGGCGTCTGCCTGGCCTCCGCCGCGCTCGGCGGCTTGGTGTGGCATTCGGCTACGGTGGTGCAGGCGTACACCATCGGCGCGGATGGTGGCGCTGTCATCACCGAGCGAGGACTGTCACAGTTGTTCGCCATCGATGTGTGGTACGCGTTCACCGGGCTCATCATCGGCATTCTGCTCGGGGCGCTCACCTGGGCGCTGTTCCATGAGATCGGCTGGTGGGTGGCACCGCTTGCCGCCGTGGTGGGGTTGGTGGCCGCAGTGGTGTGCTGGCGAGTCGGGGTGGCGTTCGGCCCGTCGGATTTCGCAACCCGAGTGGTGGCGGCACAGCCTGGCGACAAGGTGCCGGTCGATTTCAAGCTGCACACCCTGGTGGCGCTGCTGACCTGGCCGTTTGGGGCGCTGGTGCCGGTGGCGCTGTACGCGGCGTTCGAGCGTGGGCCGGTAGAATCCTGAGTGTGCTGAGAACCATCGACTTACGCGAGCAGAACTACGACGACCTGATTGCCGTACTGCCCCGGGCCGATTTCGACATCAGTCGGGCCATGGACGCGGTGGTGCCGATCTGCCATGCGGTACGCGAGCGCGGTGAAGCCGCGCTGCGGGAGTTTTCAGAGCGTTTCGATCATGTGGCACCGGAGCAGCTACGGGTGCCCGCGCGGGCGATCAAGGCGGCATTGGACTCGCTTTCCCCCGAACTGCGCGCCGCCATAACAGTGGCCATAGAGCGTCGCCGTACCGTCGCCACGACGTTGGAGGTCGATGCCGGTTATCGTGAAGCGGAGGTCGCGCCGGGGGCGGTGATTGGCTATCGGGTACTGCCGGTGGATCGCGTCGGACTGTATGTACCGGGCGGGCTGGCTCCGTTGGCGTCGTCGGTGCTGCACAACGCCGTACCGGCGTTGGCCGCCGGGGTGCGTTCCGTCGCGCTGGCTTCACCACCTCGGGCCGATTTCGCGGGACTGCCACATCCCACCATCCTGGCGGTGTGCGCGCTGCTGGGGATCGACGAGGTGTACGCCGTCGGCGGGGCACAGGCTATCGCCATGTTCGGCTATGGGGTGCCGGGGCTCTGTCCCCGGGTAGACATGGTGACTGGCCCTGGGAACGTGTATGTGGTGGCTGCAAAGCGCTACCTGCGCGGGGTGGTAGGCATCGACTCGGAGGCGGGGCCGTCTGAGATCTGCGTTTGGGCTGATGACACCGCAAATCCGGCTTGGGTGGCCGCTGATCTCATCAGTCAGGCAGAACATGACCCGTTGGCGGCTTCGGTGTTGGTCACCGAGTCGGAGTCATTTGCGGCGGCGGTGAACGCCGAGATCGCGGCGCAGTTGCCGCTGAATCCGCTGGCGGAGCGGCTGGGTATGTCACTGGGGGGCAACCAGTCGGCGGTGATTCTGGTCGCGGATCATGACCAGGCGCTACAGGTGGTGGATGCCTATGCCGCCGAACACCTAGAGATACAGACCGTGGCCGCAGAGAGAGACGCCATGCTGGTGCGCAACGCCGGAGCGGTGTTCGTGGGGCCGTACTCCCCGGTGCCACTGGGGGACTACTCCGCAGGCTCCACCCATGTGCTGCCCACCTCCGGGGCGGCGCGTTTTTCGGCTGGGCTGACAGCGCGTAGCTATCTGAAGGCTATGCACTACATCAAATACGACGCCGCCGGGCTGGAGGCCATCGGCTCGGGTGTGGCGGCGTTCGCCATGGCAGAAGAGTTGCCCGGTCACCGAATGGCCATCGTGCAGCGGGTTGGAGATTAACGATGAACGAGATCACTGTGTTGGATCTGCCGTTGCGAGAGGAGTTGGTGGGGCAGCAACCGTACGGCGCGCCGCAGTTCGATGTGCCGGTACGGCTCAACACCAACGAGAACCCGTACCCGCCGAGTTCCAAAGTGCGAGCACAGTTGAGCGATGCCGTGGCCGACGCTATCCGTACCATCGGACGCTATCCAGAGCGTGACGCGGTAGAACTGCGTACCGCTTTGGCGGGTTATCTAGGCTTCGGGCTGACCTATGAGAGCATCTGGGCCGCGAATGGCTCCAATGAGGCGATGACCCATGTGCTACAGGCGTTTGGCGGCCCAGGACGACGGCTGCTGACGTTCACGCCAACCTACTCGATGTACGCCGAATACGCCCGCAACACCCACACCGAGTTCGTCACGGTGCCCCGGGCCTCCGATTTCACCGTGGACGCGGCACTGGCGATTGACGCGGTGCGGCGACTGAACCCGAGCGTGGTGGTCATCGCCAACCCTAACAATCCCACCGGCACGCTTATCCCGGTGGCGGTGATCGACCAGATCTGCGCGGCGGTGGATGCCATCGTGATGGTGGACGAGGCATACCAGGAGTTCACCGCCTATCCCGACGACTCCGCCTTGGCGCTGTTGGCGAAGCATCCCCGATTGGTGGTGGCTCGCACCATGTCGAAGGCGTTCGCGTTCGCCGGTGGGCGACTGGGCTATCTGGCTGCGGCCCCAGCTATCGTGGACGCCTGCCGTATCGTGCGGCTGCCGTACCACCTCTCGACGCAGACGCAGGCGCTGGCGCAGGTGGCGCTGGCCAACTCCGATCAGATGCTGGCGCAGGTGGTACGGCTCCGCGCCGCCATCCAGTCGCTACAAAGCTGGCTTCGCTCCGAGGGGTTGGACGTGCCACACTCCGAGGCGAACTTTTGCCTGTTCGGCCCGTTCGATGATCGGCACGCCGTCTGGGAAGGGCTGTTGGAACACGGGGTGTTGGTGCGTGAGGTCGGCCCGGCGGGCTATCTGCGGGTGAGCGCCGGCACCGTGGCTGAGATGAGCGCCTTCCGAGTTGCACTGCTGGCAGTGCTGGGCAGGGGTGAATGATGGCGCGACGCGCGGAGATGACCCGTAGAACCGGCGAAACCAAGGTCGAGGTGTCGCTGCATCTTGATGGCACCGGGCAAGCCGACATCGCTACGGGTATCGGTTTTTACGATCACATGCTGACGGCGCTGGCGAAGCATTCGCTCATCGACCTGAGTGTGAAGGTGATGGGGGATGTCTGGATCGATTCGCACCACTGCATTGAGGATGCCGCCATCACCATTGGACAGGCCATCAAGGAGGCGTTGGGAGACAAGCGCGGCATTCGCCGTTTCGGCGAGGCCACCGTGCCGCTGGACGAGGCTTTGGCGCACTGCGTGGTGGATGTGGCGGGGCGCTCGTACTGCGCGGTGAGCGGCGAGCCAGAGGGTATGGCGTACGTGCGTATCGGTGGCGAGGGGGTGCTGTATCCCGGCTCGATGACGACGCATGTGCTGGAATCACTGGCGGCCAACGCCGAGATCTGCATCCACATGCGAGTACTGGCCGGACGTGAACCACATCACATCGTAGAGGCCCAGTTCAAGGCCCTCGCCCGGGCGCTCCGGGCCGCCGTGGAGCCGGATCAACGGGTGGTGTGGGTGCCCAGCACGAAGGGCATCTTGTGAGCGTTCCGCCGCGGACGGCTACCGCGCCCCCGCCGCGTGTCGCGGTGCTGGATTACGGCTCTGGCAACTTGCATTCGGTGTGCCGGGCGCTCGGTGCCGCCGGTGCCAAGGTGGTGTTGGCCACCACAACCGCGATGACGGCTGGCTGCGACGCTCTGGTGGTGCCGGGGGTAGGTGCCTTCGCGGCTTGCATGGCCGGATTGCGCGATGTCCACGGCGACGAACTGATCCGGGAGTGGTTGGCGGCTGGCCGTGCGATGCTCGGAATCTGCGTCGGTCACCAGGTGATGTTTGAGCAAGGTGTGGAACACGGTGTGGCCGTCGCCGGGGTGGGGGTGCTGCCCGGGGTGGTGGAGCGGCTACAAGCCGAGCGGCTGCCGCACATGGGGTGGAACACGGTAGCGCCACCGGTAGGTACCCGCATGTTTGCCGGATTGAACGGCGAACGTTGCTATTTTGTTCACTCTTACGCGCTACGAACTCTGGACGGCCCCGGTGTGACCTGGGCTGAACACGGAGGGGATCGCTTCGTGGCGGCTTTGGAGCGAGGCCCACTGTGGAGCACCCAATTTCATCCCGAGAAGTCCGGTGCCGCTGGAGCGAGACTACTGGCCAACTGGTTGGCGTTCGTATCTGAATGTGCCGTCACGGGCAGTGCGTATGGTGAGGCGACCTGATGGCCGCGCCACTTATCCTGTTGCCCGCCGTAGACATTCGCCACGGCCAAGCGGTGCAGTTGGTACGGGGCGTCGCCGGTTCTGAACGGGTATTCGGCGACCCGGTGCAGGCCGCGCTTCGCTGGCGGCATGAAGGTGCCGAGTGGTTGCACCTTGTCAATCTGGACGGTGCCTTCGGCGATGCCGACTCCTGGGAGTTGGTGCGCCAGGTGGTGGCCGCCATTGCCCCCACCGGCATGAATGTGGAACTCTCCGGAGGCATCCGGGATAACAACACCCTGGCGGCGGCGTTGGACACCGGTGTGGCCCGGGTAAACATCGGCACCGCAGCCATCGAAAACCCGGCGTGGACGGAGCAGGTCATCGCCCAGTATGGCGAGCGCATCGCGCTGGCTATCGATGTGGCGCACGGACGGGTGACCGGGCGCGGTTGGGTGAGTCCGGGGCCGAACGCACTGGACACGGTGCGGCGATTCACCGCCGCCGGATGCGCCAGGTTCGTTGTCACCGATGTGGCCTCCGATGGCACTCTGGTCGGCCCCAACCTTGAACTGCTGCGTTCCGTATGTGCGACGACTACGGCCAGTGTGGTGGCTAGTGGCGGCATCGCTACTATCGCTGACATCGCCGCGATCACCGAACTGGTCTCCAGTGGGGTGGAAGGTGCGATCATCGGTACCGCACTGTATCTGGGGCGTATCGACTTGGGGGCGGCGCTGGCACTCACTAAAGTGAAGGCAGCGGAGCACGATCAAGTGGCGGTCGCTGAGCAGGGCTGACCTGGAGGGCTGACATGGCAGAGCGCGACCACACCGCGGTGGTCGAGGGCACTTTAGAGTGGTCGATCGTCACCGAGGCGGATCTTCCCGAACTCTCCGAGTTACGGGCGGCGGTGGAGTACTTCGACAACCCCATCGATCACGTCAATCTGTCCGATCTCATCGCCGATTTCCGCAGTTATTCACAGTTACCTGGCTGGATGGCCACCGTGGGGCGCGTCAAAGGTGGTGGCGTGGCGGCATACGGGGGTATCCACCCTGATGGCACCGGCAGACTGTGGTTGCAACTCGCGGTGCATCCGGCAGCCCGTCACAAGCAGTTGGGGCGCAGATTGGTGCAGTGGGCGGTGCGCCGCGCCGTGGAGTGGCGCGATTCCCAACCGGAGCACACCGAACTGTGGTTGGGCTATCTGCTGGAGGAACGCCATGCCGGGTTGAGGCGGGTGCTGGTGGAGGAAGGTTTCCGCGCGGAGCGCTGGTTTTTCGACGCGCATCGCGACCTGTTGGAAGAACCGGAACTGTCTGAGGTTGATCCCGCGATCACTCTCGTCCCGTACACCCCGGCCCGTTCCGCCGAAGTACGGCTGTTGTTGAATCAGGTATGGGATAGCGTGGCCGGGTCGCGCCCGGTGAGCGAGGCTGAATGGCAGCAGCAGATGCG
>JAIRRM010000145.1 GCA_031255975.1 Propionibacteriaceae bacterium
CTGCGGCGCGGGTATATCCACCGCGAAAACGGGGTGGGCACAGTGGAAATAGAGAGGGTGTCCGCCGTGAAAAGCGGAGGCAGCCGTTGCGGTAGTACCTGTTGCGCCAAGGGCGAATATGGCGCTCTTTTATCCGCAAAGCTTGGTTTCCGACCTCCTCGCGCTTATAGTTTTCTCAGGAAAGACGGCGGTCGTGTGCCCACCCATGGGGCAGCGAACACGGTCGTCCTGCTGATCCGGAGGGGAAGTTTTGCGGAAGCAGCACGGTAGGAAACGGTTGGTGCTTACGGCGTTCGCGCTGAGTGCCGCTTTGATGGCAGGGGCACCGCTGAGCGCCTTTGCTGACCCGACTGAACCCGACGTACCGTGGCCCACGGCGTCGAGCACTAGGACGGTTGACCCGAACGAGAGCCCGGTGGATGCCGTAGAGCGTGAACTCGCCGAGATCGACGCTCAGATGGAACAGTTCAACGTAGACATGGCCATGTCTGAGGTGGCGTTGGAGAATGCGAAGACGACGCAGCAGGCGCTGTTGAGCGCCATCGCCAAACAGACAGATGTCGTTGAGCAGTTGCGGCTAGGGATCATCTACATGGTCAACGCGCAGTACCAGGACGCGGGTCTCGGTGCCGCCATCGCCTTCGCCGCCAGCGACTCTCCCGAGGCTTTCCTGCATTCGCTGGCCACGCAGGAGTCAATAGGCCGATTGCTGGAGGAGCGTATCGTCCGCTTCATGTCGGAGCAGGAACGCCTCGACGACATGAAGAAAGACTTCGACTCCCAGGTGGGGCGAATCGAATCCGAGTTGGCCAATCAGGAGGCCCTCTTTGCGGCGCAGCGGCTCGCCGCCGCGTCAGTGGCAGAGGCTCTCGCCCGGCTCACACCGGAAGAACGTGAGGCACTGGAGGCCCGGATTGCCGCCTCGGGTGGCGTACTGCCGTTCTCGCCCCCGTCCCCGGCGCGTATCAACAGCCCGTTTGGTCCTCGTCCCAACTTGGGCGGGTTCCACTGGGGCAACGATTTTTCTGCCGGCTGCTGGCAGCCCATCACCGCGTCCGCCATGGGTACGGTGTTGCAAGCCGGGTACTACGGCGACTGGGGTCTGTACGTGCTCATCGACCATGGGCGTGCCGGAATTACCGGTAACTACTACAAAACCGGTTACGCGCACATGAACCGTATTTTGGTGAGTCCGGGGCAGTTCGTGGAGCGCGGTGAACTGATCGGCCTGGTTGGATCAACAGGGTTCTCCACCGGTTGCCATGTTCACTGGGAGGTGTTCCAGAACGGTCAGCGAGTCGACGGCTCCCTGTTCTTGGTTGGGGCCTATAACCAGTCGCTGGGCGACGGCTATCAGCCTCCCACGACCCCACCGCCTCCACCAGCCGATGACGTGGCCGCGGGATCTGGGGACGAGGAACCCGTTCCGCCTTCGCCTACCTCGACGCCGGACGCTCCGGCATCGGACGAAACTACCCAGGAGGAGTAAGCGGGCCGCTGGCTTTCTCCCACGTCCTTTCGCGTGCGACTTCGGGGCGCGCGGATAGTGCGGATAGTTCAGAGCCGAGCCCCGTCGTCGAAATCGTCGTAGGGCCCTGACTTTTTCGGCAAGGAGCTGAGCAGCAGCGCCAGCCCTGCCCCGAACCCCACGAAGGCTGCGATACCCAGCCAGCCTGGTAGCGGCACTCCCACGAGCGATAGCACCGCCAGCACCCCGGAAAACACTCCGAGCACCAGCCCGGCCAGGGCTAGGGGGCTGGACGGGCGACCGATGGGGTCGGGCTCGGGGGCTATCCAACGCTCGTCGTACACCGGTTCGGCGTGGGCCAGCGCGTCGTCCAGATCGAAGAAATCGCGGAAGTCGTCCGGTCTGCGTCCTTCGATGGGGGCGTTGCCGTGTACTTCTTCCCCAAAACCCTCACGAATCAGGTCGCGGAACTGTTCGTCGGTGTTGTCGCGGTTGCTGTCGGGCACAGTTCATCATATGGCTTGACGGTAGGCTGGGGCGTCAAGAGAGGAGTGCGAGATGCTGTACCGGGTGCTGAAGCTGGTATTTTTCATTCCCATCGTCGGTTGGATTCTCCGGCCACGGTTGATGTACGGCGAACGCATCCCGGAGCAGGGCGCGGCGATCATCGCCGCCAACCATATTTCATGTGGCGACACCTTCTCGTTGCCCACACTGATGAAACGGCAGTTACGCTTCGCCGCCAAACGGGAACTGTTTGAGATGCGCGGCCTGAAGGCGCTGCTGGGGGTGTTTCTGCGCGCCATAGGCCAGGTGCCACTGGATCGCTCCGGCGGAAGGCAGGCCGCGAACGGGCTACGACCACTGCTACAGGTGCTGGCGCAAGGCGAACTGGTGGGCATCTTCCCCGAAGGCACTCGTAGCCCGGACGGGCGTATGTATCGCAGCCACACCGGGGTGGCCCGGTTGGCGCTGCTGTCCGGGGCACCGGTGATCCCCGTTGGCATGGTGAACACCCAGTTACGGCGCTGGTTCATCTTCCCTACCATGCGCCAGGCGCGCATCGTGGTGGGAAGGCCGCTGGATTTCAGCAGGTACGCCGACCGCGTCGATGATGTGATGGTGTTGCGGTGGGTGGCGAATGAGATCGCCCGTAGCATCCAGGCGCTCACCGGCCAGTCGTACGTTGACCTCTACGGGTCGCGGCTGAAGAAGGGGCGTCTTACCCAGGCGCAGGCCGACAGCTATATCAAGGCGCATCCGAACGAGGGAGTCACCTCACCTGACGACATCCCGATTTTGGTCGGCGCGGGGGGGTTGCACCTATGAAAGTTCTGCTGCATCTGACTTGGCATCGCTCCATCTACCGGGCGGGTGCCATGTTGCGGCTGGCGCTGCTGGTGATGTTCATGGCGGTGAACGCGCAGCGGATGCACGCCGCGGCTCACCCCGCCGCGTTGGGTTTGGCTTGTGCCGTGATGTTTCTTTGGACGTTGGCCACCTGGTATCTCAACCAACGCGCCGAATACCGTACTCCGTTGTGGATGGGTCTTGATCTGTTGGTGACTATCGCGGTGGTAGCCCCGTCACGGTGGATTCTCGGCCCGGAACTGCTCGCGAGCAGCTATTACGGTGTGCCCGGCTATTGGATGGTGGCGGCTCCACTGGCCGTGGCCATTTGGCGCGGCCCGGCCGCCGGTACGGTCACCGGATTGCTGGTGGGGCTGGTGAACTACGCCCAGATGCCCAGCCCCGATCCGCGCGAGTGGGTTGATCTGCTCTGCATGGTGGTGGTGCCGGGGTTTGTCGGGTTTTTGGCGGTGCATCTCGAATCGCTGATCGCCGAGCGTGACCTCAGCCTGGCGGCGGCGGCCAAACTCGCCGAGCGGGAGCGACTGAATCGTATCGTGCATGACGGCGTGTTACAGGTGCTGGCGATGGTAGAGCGCGAAGGTGGCGAACTGGGGCCGAAAGGTGAGCGGTTGGCGAAGTTGGCGAGCGACCAGGAGGCGCGGTTGCGGCTGCTGTTGCAAGATACCGATGTGAGCACGCCCGCCGCCGGGGGCACTACCGATTTGGTGCAGTTGCTGGAGGCGCGGCAGAGCGCCGCAGTGACCGTGTCGGCGATGGCCGGGGCGTTGCCGTTGCCGGTGGAGCGGGCCGCTGAGGTGGATGCCGCCGTCGCCGAGGTGCTGGCCAACACCGCTCGCCACGCGGGGCCAGAGGCAAAATCCTGGGTGTTGCTGGAGCAGGACGGCGACGACCTGCTGATTTCGGTACGTGACAACGGCAAGGGCATGAGCGAGGATGAGGTGCTGCAGGCCATGGTGGCTGGGCATCGCGGCATCAGCGCGTCGATAATTGGACGTGTCACCGGGTTGGGTGGTACGGCGAGTTGGACGAGTGACGTCGGCACTGGTGTGGAATGGGAGTTGCGCATCCCGTTGCAACCGCAGCGTGGCGCAACGGGTTAGCGCAA
>JAIRRM010000076.1 GCA_031255975.1 Propionibacteriaceae bacterium
CCCAGGGCGTGTCTATCGAGGCGCATCTCGACCAGGGGCGTGGCCCGGTGGCCACGGTGCTCATCCAGCGTGGCACGCTGCGTAAGGGCGACTCGGTGGTGGCTGGCTCCACCTATGGCCGGGTGCGCGCCATGATGAACGACCGTGGCGAGCAGGTGGACGAAGCGCCGCCGTCGATGCCGGTACAGGTGCTCGGTCTCCAGGCCGTGCCAGGGGCAGGGGACAACTTCCTGGTGGTCGAGGACGACCGGATGGCGCGTCAGATCGCCAACAAGCGCGCCGCTCGGATGCGGGCCGCAGTCCAGGCTGCCGGTTCGCGCCGTAAGACTCTCGACGAACTGTTCGAGCAGTTGGAGCGGGGCAACACCAGCGAACTGCTGTTGATCCTGAAGGGCGATGGTGCCGGTACCGTCGAGGCGTTGGAAGAGGCGCTGTCGAAGATCGATGTGGGCGACGAGGTATCGTTGCGGGTCATCGACCGTGGCGTCGGTGCCATCACCGAGACCAACGTCACGCTGGCCAGCGCGTCCGACCCACACGCTGTCATCATTGGCTTCAATGTGCGGCCGACGGTACAGGCGGCCCGACTCGCCTCCAATGAAAATGTCGATATCCGCTATTACAACATCATCTACCAGGCCATTGATGATATCGAAGCGGCCCTCAAGGGGATGCTCAAGCCGATCTACGAAGAGAAGACGTTGGGCACCGCCAAGATCCGCGAGGTGTTCCGCAGTTCCAAGTTCGGAAACATCGCCGGTTGCATTATCACCGACGGTATCGTGCGCCGCAATGCGAAATGCCGGTTGTTGCGCGACGGTGTGGTGCTCGCCGAGACCACCATCGCCAGCCTGCGTCGTGAGAAGGACGATGTGACCGAGGTGCGCGAGGGCTATGAATGCGGCATGACGCTCGCCAACACTCATGACATTCAGATTGATGATGAGATCGAGGCATACGAGATGGTCGAGAAGCCCAGGGAGTGAGGAAGGTAACCAAGCGTGCCCAATCCACGTATCCCCAAGCTGGCCGACCAGATCGGTGAAATTGTCGCGCGAATGCTGCAAACCAGAGTGAAAGACCCCCGGCTCGGCTTCGTGACCATCACCGATGTTCGGCTCACCGGAGATGCCCGCGAAGCGACGGTGTTCTACACCGAATTGGCCGGTGACGTGAGCGCCGAGTCCGAGATCGACACCGCCGCGGCGCTGGAGAGTGCCAAAGGGTTGATTCGCTCCACCATAGGCAAGCGGCTTGGATTGAAGTTCACCCCGGCCATCACCTTTGTACGCGACGCCACCGCGCAGACCGCCAAAGACATGGAGGAACTGTTGGCCAGAGCGCAGGCCGCCGACGCGAAGTTGGCCGCCAGTCGGGACGAGACTAAATATGCCGCCGGAGCTGATCCTTATCGCCACGATGACTCAGCCGATGACCCCGAAGAATCGGACGAAGAACGCCGGCCCATCGTCTGTTTTCCGGTTGATCCGCCGTTCGGTGGCCCCGACGTGCCTTACACCGGGCGGTGATGATGAGCGACGGGATACCCCTGTCGGAAACGGCACCCGATGGGATCGTCATCATCGACAAACCGCAGGGGCTGACCAGTCAAGCGGTGGTGAGTCGGGTGAGGCGTGCGCTGAACGTACGTAAAGCCGGTCATGCCGGTACCCTTGACCCGATGGCAACCGGGGTGTTGTTGGTAGGCGTCGGGCGTGCCACCCGGCTGTTGGGGTATCTGGCGGGGCACGACAAGCGGTATTTGGCCACCATCCGGCTGGGGCAAGCTACCACCACGGATGATGCCGAGGGCGAACCGTTGGGGGAGCCGACTTCGGCTGTGGCGATCTCCGATTCGGCCATCTCGGAAGCCATAACGCGGTTTAAGGGCGATATCGAACAGGTGCCAAGCACCGTATCCGCCATCAAGGTGGCCGGAAAGCGGGCGTATGCGCTGGCCAGAGCGGGGGAGAGTGTCGCGCTTGCATCCAGGACCGTCACGGTGACACGCTTCGACCTATTGGCGCGACGTGACTGCGCACCATACGTTGACCTTGATGTGGACGTGGAGTGCGGCTCCGGCACCTACATTCGGGCGCTGGCCCGTGATCTTGGGGCGATGCTGCATGTCGGGGGGCACCTCAGCGCGTTGCGCCGGATGAGGGTTGGCAAGTTCGCCGTCGCTCAGGCGAGTGCGCTGGATGCCGTGAGCGCCGCCGACATCGTTGCGATGGGCCAGGTGGCCGAGCAGGTGTTCCCCTGGGTCGCCGTCAGCCAAACCGACGCCGCCGAGGTGCGGTTCGGCAGGCCGCTCAATCTAGTGGTAGCGGCAGACCCCACGGCGATACTGGACGCTGACCATTCCTTGTTGGCGCTGTATCGTCCCGATTCTCGCCCCGGCTGGTCGCGGCCGGTCGCGGTGTTCGTGTGAGGGGTGGGCATGGGAACCGTGGTGGTCATCGGCAACTTCGATGGTGCGCACGTCGGACATAAGGCGCTATTACGCACCGCTGGCGAACGAGCCGCAGGACGCAAGGTGATCGCGCTCACTTTCTGGCCACATCCGTTGATGGTGTTGGCTCCGGAACGTGCCCCCGAGCTGCTGCTGTCGCTGTCGGAGCGTATAGCCGCGCTGAAAACCGCCGGTGCCGACGAAGTGCTGGTACGGGCATTCACCCGTGAGTTCGCCGCGCTGCCGCCGCAGCGTTTCATCACCGAGGTGCTGCTGCCGCTTGACCCGGACATGGTGGTGGTGGGGGAGAACTTCACCTTCGGGGATCGCGCTCGCGGCGATGTCGCTACGCTACGAGATGCTGGTCGCTTCGAGGTGGTAGTGGTGCCGCTGGCGGGGGTCGAGGGTCGCGTCAGCAGTTCCACTCTGATTCGCGCCGCGTTGGCCTCAGGTGATGTGGCCAGCGCCGCCTCGCACCTGGGGCGGCCCTTCAGCGTCACCGGAGAGGTGGTGCGGGGTGAGCAACGCGGTCGCGCGCTGGGTTATCCGACGGCCAATCTAGCGTTGCCGACCGATGGCACAGCGCTGGTGCCTGCTGACGGGGTGTACGCCGGGTGGCTCAGCACCTCAGAGAAACCGGAGCTGCGTCTCCCGGCCGCCATCTCGGTGGGTAGTAACCCCACTTTCGAGCACGTTTCTCGCCGGGTGGAAGCCCATGTCATTGGGCACTCCGATCTGGAGTTGTATGGCAAGGCGGTCACCGTGGAGTTCGTCACCAGGCTGCGCGCCATGGTGCGATTCGCAGCGACAGCGGAGTTGGCGACGCAGTTAGGTCAGGATGTGGCCGCCGCTCGTGCGGCGTTGGCAGCAGCGTAGACTCGCCTGGTCATCAGGGGGTGTGATGTCAGAGGGTGTGACGGCCAGACAGTTGCCGCGCGTGTTTGCGTCTCTGGCCGTACCCAACTACCGCCGTTTCTTTGTCGGCGCGTTCACGTCGAACATCGGCACCTGGATGGAGTCGGTGGCGCAGGGTTGGCTGGTGCTCACCGTGCTCACCGAAAACTCGGCTATCGCTATGGGGTGGGTGACGGCGTTGCGGTTCGCCGCGGTGCCGCTGCTGGCACCGCTCGCCGGGACACTGGCCGACCGAGTGCCGAAGCGGCGCATATTGCTTGTCACCCAGTCGCTGTTGGCTTGCAACTCCGCGGTGCTGTGCGTGCTGGTGGCCACCGGGGTGGTCGAACTGTGGATGGTGTTCGTCACCGCCGGCATTGAGGGGTGCATCACCGCGTTCGACAACCCGAGCCGACAGGCGTTCGTGT
>JAIRRM010000104.1 GCA_031255975.1 Propionibacteriaceae bacterium
GGAGGTGCTCTTCTCGGGCATCCCGCTCGACCAGATGTCGGTGTCGATGACCATGAACGGCGCGGTGTTGCCGGTTCTGGCCCTCTACATCGTCGCTGCTGAAGAGCAGGGTGTGAAGCTGGAGCAGTTGGCTGGCACGATCCAGAACGACATCCTCAAGGAGTTCATGGTTCGTAACACCTACATCTATCCGCCGACGCCTTCCATGCGGGTCATCGCCGACATCTTCGCGTTCACTTCGACCAACATGCCGAAGTACAACTCGATCTCGATCTCGGGTTACCACATGCAGGAAGCCGGTGCCACCGCCGACATTGAGATGGCCTACACGCTGGCCGATGGTGTCGAATATGTGCGCGCTGGCAAGTCGGTCGGCCTCGATGTCGATAAGTTCGCGCCGCGACTGTCCTTCTTCTGGGGCATCGGCATGAACTACTTCATGGAGATTGCCAAGCTGCGGGCCGCGCGTCTGCTGTGGGCCAAGCTGCTGAAGTCCGAAGGTGCCAAGGATCCGAAGTCGATGAGCCTGCGTACCCATTCGCAGACCTCCGGCTGGTCGCTCACCGCTCAGGATGTGTTCAACAACGTTGGCCGTACCTGCATCGAGGCTCTCGGTGCAACGCAGGGTCACACGCAGTCGTTGCACACCAACGCGCTGGACGAGGCAATCGCCCTCCCGACCGATTTCTCGGCTCGTATCGCCCGCAACACCCAGCTGTTCATTCAGCAGGAGTCGGGCACCTGCCGTACGATCGATCCTTGGGGCGGCTCGGCGTACGTCGAGTACCTCACCAACCAGCTCGCTCACCGCGGCTGGCAGCACATCCAAGAGGTCGAGCAGGCCGGCGGTATGGCCAAGGCCATCGAGCAGGGCATCCCGAAGATGCGCATCGAGGAGTCTGCGGCTCGCACCCAGGCCCGTATCGACAGCGGCAAGCAGGTCGTGCTCGGTGTCAACCAGTACAAGGTCGACGACGACATCGTCCCCGAGGTGCTGAAGGTTGACAACGCCTCCGTGCGCGAGCAGCAGATCGCCAAGTTGGAGCGGCTACGCGCCAACCGTAGCCAGGACGAGGTCACCGAGAAGTTGGAGCGCATCACTTGGTGTGCCGCCAACCCCGATCCGACCGATCCTGACCGCAACCTGTTGAAGGTCACCGTGGACGCCATGCGTGCGCGCGCTTCACTGGGCGAGGTCTCGGACGCTCTGGAGAAGGTGTTCGGTCGTTACACGGCTCAGATCCGTACCATCAGCGGCGTGTTCTCCGCTGAGGTGGGCGCTGATCCGAAGGTCGCCGAGGCCAAGCAACTCGTTGAGGATTTCGCCACTAAGACTGGCCGTCGTCCGCGCATCCTGGTTGCCAAGATGGGCCAAGACGGTCACGACCGTGGCCAGAAGGTCGTCTCGACCGGCTTCGCCGATCTCGGCTTCGATGTCGATGTGGGCCCGCTGTTCCAGACGCCGGAGGAGACGGCTCGCCAGGCCATCGATGGTGACGTTCACGTTGTGGGCGCGTCCTCGCTGGCAGCCGGCCACCTGTTCCTGATCCCTGCGCTGCGCAAGGCACTCGATGCCGAGGGTGGCCAGGACATCATGATCACCGTGGGTGGCGTCATCCCGGAGCAGGACTTCGCCGAGCTGTACGCAGGTGGCGCGGATGCGATCTACCCGCCTGGTACCGTCATCGCTGAGTCCGCTATCGACCTGATGCACAAGCTGGATGCGAAGTTCGCCTCCTGAGTGAATCCGGTCGGGGTGTGTCCCCGGCAATCAAGCGTCAAAAGGCGCGGGGTTTGTTCCCCGCGCCTTTTGCGCGTCTCTGCCGGGCGGCGAAGCCACCCGCGCCAGCCGCGGGGTTTGCGCGTCTCTGCCGGGCGGCGAAGCCACCCGTGTGGGTTGTGGCCGAAACCGAGCCGAATCTGGCAAGATGCGACTGGAGTTGTTGAGAGGTTTTAGATGACAGAGTTTGCACCTGAAGAACTGAGCGAGGCCCGCCGCGCGATATTGTCCCTGCGTAACAAATCGGAAAAAGCGTCGGGCAAATTGAAGGCGAACACCTGGCAAGGCTGCCTGGTGGCAAACGTTGTGAAAGCGTCTGATGTCGCCTTGAGCCTGATGAACGCAGAGACGACCCCGTCGTTTGAGCGCGACACACTCCACGAAGCGGCAGCCGTCCTTCAGGACGTACTCCGCCGCGCCGAGGAAGTCATCGCTAAGTTCGCGGTGGGGACTTCGCAGCATACGCTACAGCAGAACAGAATCGCCGCCCTGAAAATCGCATTGGCGCTTGTCGCAGCGGAAGCAGAGAAAAGTGACGACGAACGCTCACGTACCTAAGTGGAGAATGTGCCGAGAACATGACCGGGGTGCCGTCATCGCTTCATCGCGCGAATCCGTACGTAACCCCCGGTGGCAAAGCAGTTCCGTTCAGCTGGCTGCGAGCAGCTTCAGCCCCGGTCAGCGAGCCCACCCCCCGGTCACCCGACGGGCGCGCGTCACGGATAACGTGTATTCACCGCCCGACGGCCCGATAGGATAGCCAGCGTGAAAAACAGCGCAGCCCAAATGGAAGAAGCGCGCGGTATCGTGGAGGGGTTCGCCGCACAGGCCGGGCGTCGCCCCCGCGTCCTGGTCGCCGAGTTGAGTGACGACAACGACAGCCGCCTCCAGGGTGTCGCGGCGCAGGATCTGGGTGAGGCCGATCCAAACCAGAAAATCGTCGCCACCGGATTTGCCGATCTCGGCTTCGATGTCGATGTCGGCCCACGGTGTCAGTTGCCGGAGCGAGCGGCGATGCAAGCTATCGACGGGGACGTGCATGTCGTGGCGCTGGTGGCGGTGGAGGGCTCTGCGGGCGGCGAAGTTGCCGAGCTACGCAAGGTGCTCGGTGCCGGAGGGGCGGATGACATAATGGTGGTCGCCACGGATTCCATCGCCCAGGAATCAGGGGTCGCTCTCGACGCGGTGTTCTGCCTCGGCGATCCGATCGCCTCGCTGGTTGTCACCCTGATGCCCGAGATCTCCGCCCGGTTTGCGTAGTCTGGTGGCCACGGGTCGCAGCACGGCGTATGTCCCGGTAAGCTAGGTGCAGGCAACGGTGCCTACGCGATACGGGGATGCCTGCCGTACACATTTTCGCACTTCAGAACTGGAGGTCGTGCCCATATGACACAGCCCAACGACCATGGTGACCTGAAATGGGGCGAGGAGTACAAGCCGGAATGGGGCGAATGGCAGTCCACCGTGCAGGCGGGTGGGCAACGCGATGCGTCCCAGCTTGAAGCCGCCAAGCAGTTGGTGAACGGGCGCATCATGGGCCGCAGCGAGCAGATGACCATCGCCGAGTTGGCCGTGAAGGTACGGGAGGGTTCCCGACGGCATCTGGCCCGCGCTATCACGCTGGTGGAGTCCAGCCGAGTCGATGACCGCGCTCAGGCGTACGAACTGTTACGCGAGTTCCGTCGGCTCGGGCCGGTGGGCCCGCCTGCGGTGCGGGTTGGCGTCACGGGTGTGCCCGGAGCCGGTAAATCCACATTCATCGACGCACTGGGCGTGAAACTCATCGAACAGGGGCACAAGGTGGCGGTGCTGGCGGTTGATCCGTCATCGTCCAAATCCGGTGGTTCGGTGCTGGGGGATCGTACCCGGATGGCGGCTTTGGCGGTTTCCGACAACGCGTTCATCCGCCCTTCGCCGTCTGGAAACCACCTGGGCGGTGTCGCCCGTGCCACCCGCGAAGCGATGTTGGTGGCCGAGGCCGCCGGTTACGACGTGGTGCTCATCGAGACGGTGGGCGTCGGTCAGTCTGAGGTGGCGGTGGCCGGAATGGTTGACACCTTCCTACTGGTCACGCTGGCCCGCGCCGGTGACCAGTTGCAGGGCATCAAGAAGGGCATCCTGGAGATGGCCGACGTGATAAGTGTCAACAAGGCTGACGGCGACAACGAGGCGGCGTCACGAGTGGCGGCGCGCGAACTGAAAAGCGCCATGAAACTGATCAACTCGGCTCCGAACGCGCGGGTGCCAGAGGTGCTCACTTCGTCCAGCTACACCGGCATCGGCCTCATGGAGGTATGGGAGGCGGTGCTGGAGCACCGCGAGCATCTTCAGCAATCCGGTGGTTTGGATCGGCGCCGCGCCGTGCAGCAGCGCGACTGGATGTGGTCGCTCATCGATGGCACCCTGCTAGATACACTGCGGCAACTGCCGGTCGTCCGGAATCGCAAGGCCGAGTTCGAGCGGCTGGTGATGTCCGGCGATCTCAGCGCGGTGGACGCCGCCGAGCAGGTGCTGGAACTCTTTGGCGCGAATGTGCCGCAAACCTGGTTGAGTTAGGCCATCGCCTAAGACCAGGCCGGGGGCAGAATGCGGTTGCCCAGTCTTTGATCGCCTGGTGGGTTGCCGTGTGGTGTGCCACCGGTGCGGTGCCGAGAGGTTTTACTGGCTGACCTTGCCAGGGTCGGCATTTGATTTCGGTGGACGGTTTGCGTCGGTAGGGGTGCGTCTGCCGTAGGTTTCGATGGTATGTAACCGGCTACCCAACTAACCCGAACTCGGTCTGTAGCGCGTAGCTGATGCGCCGCACTTCGACGGGGCTCAGTAAGCTACCCGCGTATCCCGTTCCCATTTACATCAACTTGCCGTACCGCGTTTCGATGGGGCTCAGTAAGCTGCTCACCTAGCGAACCCCGGCCCGGTGTTCGCGGCGACACCCTGTTGGTAGGCGGAGGCGGCGGCGCGGGCCAACGTATCGGCGGCCTCGTTGAGTGCATGTCCGTTGTGGCCTTTCACCCACTCCAGCCGAACCGTACGTCCGCGCAACGCCAAATCGAGTTCTTGCACCAGATCGGCGTTCAGTACGGGTTTCCCGTCCGCCTTGCGCCAACCCTTCGCCCGCCACCCCCGTAGCCATTTGGTAGCGATGTTGATGACGTACTGAGAATCGCAAAGAATGAGCAGCCGTTCCTGCGGTAGATGTGCGGTGGCATGTAGCAGGTCGATTACGGCGGTGAGTTCGCCACGGTTATTGGTGCTCTCCGGCCAGCCGCCGGCGGCCCAACTGGTGTCGTCGATGTACCAGGCCCAACCGGCGGGGCCGGGGTTGCCGAGCGAGGAACCATCGGCGGCGGCTGTTATCACCCGCTTATTCTCGCAGATGAGCCGTCACCAGAACCACAAGGTAGGCTTGGGGCCATGTGCGCACATGTACTCGCCACTGCGGCTTGGCCTTACGCCAACGGCCCACGCCACATCGGTCATGTCTCCGGTTTCGGCGTGCCGAGCGATGTTTTCGCCAGGTTTGCGCGAATGCGTGGGGACGATGTGCTGTTCGTGTCCGGCACCGACGAGCACGGTACCGCCATCCAAGTGAAGGCCGATGCCGAAGGGCTGACGGCACAGGCCACCGCCGACAAATATCACGGCATCATCGTGTCCGATCTGCAAGGCTTGGGGCTCACGTACGATCTCTACACCCGTACCACCACGAAGAATCACGAACACGTGGTGCAACAGGTTTTTCTGGCGCTCTACAACAACGGCTACATCATTGAGCAGACGCAGTTGGGTGCCATCTCGCCGTCCACCGGCCGTACCCTGGCTGACCGCTACATCGAGGGCACCTGTCCCATCTGCGGATTCGACGGCGCGCGCGGCGACCAGTGTGACAACTGTGGCCGCCAACTCGACCCCATCGACCTGAAGAACCCACATAGCCGCATCGACGGCGAAGTGCCAGAGTTTCGGGAGACCACCCATTTCTTCCTCGACCTGCCGGCGTTCGCTGAACAGTTGACGCAGTGGTTGGATTCGCGTAAAGACTGGCGTCCCAACGTGCTCAAGTTCAGCCACAATTTCGTCGCCGAACTCAAACCGCGCGCCATCACCCGCGACCTGGATTGGGGGGTGCCGATTCCGCTGCCCGAATGGCGCGACGAGCCGATGAAGCGTATCTACGTGTGGTTTGACGCGGTGATCGGCTATCTATCGGCGTCAATCGAATGGGCGCGTCGCTCCGGCGACCCGGAGGCTTGGAAGATCTGGTGGCATAACCCGCAGGCCGTGAGCCGCTACTTCATGGGCAAAGACAACATCGTTTTCCATACCGTCATCTGGCCCGCCATGCTACTGGGGCAGAACGGACAGGCGTCGCGCGGTGGTGAGCCGAGCGCCGAGCTGGGGCAACTGGGCCTGCCAACCGAAATCGTGTCATCTGAGTTTCTGACGATGAAGGGCTCCAAGGTGGCCTCCAGCCGCGGTGCGTCAATCTTCGTTGGCGATTTCCTGCGTGCTTTTGGGCCGGACGCGCTGCGTTACTACATCGCTGTCGCCGGGCCGGAGAACCAGGACACCGACTTCACCTGGGACGAGTTCGTACGCCGTAACAACAACGAATTGGCAAATGAGTGGGGCAACCTGGTGAACCGCTCCATCTCGATGGCGGAGAAGAACTGTGGTGCCATCCCGGCTGCGGGAGAGTTCACGGAGAGCGACACCGAACTGCTGGCGTCGGCGCGCGGCGCGTTCGAGACTATCGGCGAACTGCTGTCCGCCTGCAAGTTCAAGAACGCGATCACCGAGGCGATGCGTATCGTCGGCCTGGCCAACCAGTATTTGAGCCAGCAGGAGCCTTGGAAGTTGAAAGACGATCCGGCCCGTCGTGACACTGTGCTGCATGTGGCGCTACAGGTGGTGCAGGACGCCAACACGCTGCTCACCCCATTTCTGCCACACGCCGCGCAACGGGTGTATGAACTGCTCGGTGGGGTAGGCGTGTGGGCGGCACAGCCGGAGATCAAATACGTGGACGAGGGTGAGGGCACGGCGCGATACGCGATTCTCACCGGAGATTACCGGCAGCAGGCGGCCAAATGGGAATCCACCCCCATCGCCGTCGGCACCCCACTCACCAAGCCCACGCCACTTTTTGTCAAGCTGGACGAGAAACTGGCCGTCACCGGCCCCGAGTGGGCACCCATCAGCTAGCGGTATCAGCCTATCGGCGGGGTACCGCCCAGATGGTCGGCTCAGTGGCTCATCCGAATGGACGGGTGAACATCCCGGCGATGAGCACGCGGGGTACCGCCTAGATGGTCGGCTCAGTGGTTCATCGCGGCGGGGATTGGAGCTTCCCAGCGCTCCCGTAGCTCCTCTAGGCCGATGCTGAAAAGCCCACTGATCTCCAGCGTGCCGGTGGTGGTCACCGCACCGATACGGCGCAGCAACACGCCATGCTGGGCGGTTAGCAGTTCCAGTGCCGGGAGCTGCGGGGACGGCACCGAGACCAGCACCCGGGCTGGGGTCTCCGAGAACAGTTCACTGGTGGCGTCCAGTTCTCCCGGCAGCGCCACACTGACGCCAAGTCCGGCTCTGGCCGCGAGGCAAGATTCGGTGAGAGCTTGCGCCAAACCACCCTCCGAGAGGTCATGGGCGGAGGCCAGCAGGCCGTCTTTCGCGGCACGGATAAGCACCGCGGCCAGGTTCTTTTCCGCCTCCAAATCGGGGAAGGGCGGTAGGCCACCAAGGTGGCCTGCGTGTATCACGTCCTCCCATACGCTGCCGCCCAGTTCGCTCTTGGTGACGCCGAGCAGGAACACCTCATCTCCGCTGCTCTTGAACCCCTGGGTCACCCGCACCCGCACGTCATCGAATACCCCCAACATGCCCACTACCGGAGTGGGGTGGATGTTCACCGGGCCGGTTTGGTTGTAGAAGCTGACGTTGCCCCCGGTGACGGGGGTGCCAAGCGCGGCGCAGCCGTCCACCAGCCCCTTGATGGCCTCCACGAACTGCCACATCACACCGGGATCTTCAGGGGAGCCGAAGTTAAGGCAATCGGTGATGGCTATCGGCTCAGCCCCGGTGCTGGCGACGTTGCGATACGCCTCGGAGAGCGCCAGTTGGGCCCCGAGGTAGGGGTTGAGGTACGTATAGCGACCGTTCGCGTCCGTGGCGAGCGCCAGCCCCAAATTGGTGGTCTCAGCGACACGTAACACCCCAGAATCCTCCGGCGGCGTCAGCACCGAGTTGCCCATCACGAAGCGGTCGTACTGTTCGGTCACCCAGCGTTTGTCGCACTGATTGGGGCTAGTCACCACGGCGAGAAACTGCTCACGTAGCTGGAAGCCGTCGCCGGTGCGAGGCAGGTTGTTGGCGTGGTCGGCGTTCAGCGCGTCCATCCAATCCGGGCGGATTTGCGGGCGGTCATACGTCGGCCCGTCGTGAGCAACGGTGTGCGGATCAACGTCCACGATCACCTCGCCGTCCTTTTCGATGACGAGACGCCCGGTGTCGGTCAACTCGCCAATGCAGGTGGCCTGCACATCCCACTTGCGGCAGATGTCCATGAAGTTTTCGAGATCCTCCGGCGCGCAGATCGCCATCATGCGCTCTTGCGATTCGCTCATCAGAATCTCCTCCGGGGTGAGCGACGGGTCGCGCAGCGGCACGAGACCCAGATCGACGTGCATCCCGGAATCGCCCGCCGAGGCCAGTTCGGACGTGGCGCAGGAGATGCCTGCCGCGCCGAAATCCTGAATGGCGCGCACCACGCCCGCGTGGAACAGTTCCAGCGTGCATTCGATGAGCAGCTTCTCCATGAACGGGTCGCCCACCTGCACGCTGGGGCGTTTTGCGGCCGTGCTGTCATCGAACGTCTCCGATGCC
>JAIRRM010000120.1 GCA_031255975.1 Propionibacteriaceae bacterium
GCCGACATCGTCTATGAGGAGTTGGTAGAAGGTGGCATCACCCGGTTCGTGGCGGTGTTCCAATCGCAGACCCCACCGAACGGCGTGATGCCGGTGCGCTCCATCCGCGCCATGGACGGCCCCCTCGTCGGTTCGTTGGGCGGCCTGATCGCGTACTCTGGCGGGCAGCACGAATACAGTTATCGGGCCCGCGACCTGGGGTTGCAACTGCTCTCCATGGATTACGGCGCGCCCGGATTCTCGCGGGTGGACTACCGTCCGTCGCCACATGACGTGGTGGGCGATTTCAACGCGTGGTACGCCGAGGCGGACGAGGAACATCAAACCCCGCCCGAGCCAGTTTTCCGGTACGCCTATCCGGTGCAGCAGAACAGCGCGCGGACATTGGGCGTCCCGGCGAACCGGCTGAATCTGGTGTTCTCCGAGTATCACCAACCGAATTGGGTGTGGGATGCGGCCACACAGTCGTATCTCAGATCCGAGTGGGACGAACCGTTCATGTTGGAGAGCGGCTCGCAGTTGGGGGCTGCCAACGTGGTGGTTATCAACGTCGAGGTGCAGTGGATCGGCGTGCCCGAAACGGTGGTGGTCGGCACCGGCTCCGGGCATCTGCTCACCGATGGACACGCCGTACCGATCACCTGGTCGAAAGCGTCGTGGAGCGATCAAATGACGTTCACCGGCCCAGACGGTAACCCCATCTACCTAACCCCCGGTAACACCTGGATCGAGTTGGTACCCGCCGGGTTTGGTGGGTCGTACACGGTTAGCTGACTGTCGGTTTCCGGCAGGTATTCACTGTGGTCACAGTGGGTTTTCCGGCCTCGCGGTGAGTTGACGTCGGTCTTCTGGCAAGTCTCCAACCTCCCCGCCGAGGAATACCTCGGGGTCGGGTGAGTTGACGTCGGTCTTATGGCAAGCCCCCACCCACAGACACCTTCTCAACCCGCTAATCCCAAGTGTCAGCTAGTGACTTCCAGCTTGACTCAGAGACGCTAATCACCGGTTGGGGGTACTCATCGCTAGGGGCATTCCGTGACTTGGCCGTGAGCTTACGTAGGAAAAGGGCCGCTAGCTTTGCTGCTGCCGCCGTCGCATGTCGAATATCGCCACCAATAGTGTCAGGGTGATGATGGCGACGCCGACCAGTAGCGTCTGGGCGGCGGCCAGTCTGGGGCCTAGGGTGGGGATACCGGCGAAGAACCCGGAAAGCACGATTGACATACCGATGGCACCACCCAACTGTTGTCCGACGGTGAGCACCGCCCCGGCCACACCGCCCATGCGCGGCGGTACATGGGTGAGGGTGAGCGTCTGGTTGGGGCTGATGACGGCACCGGCTCCGGACCCGGTGCAGAACATCACGATGGCGAGAATCCAGCCAAAATGCGCCTCAGGAGCGAACCGCATCACCATGTCGATGGTCAGCAATCCGACGAGCACCACGCACAGCGCGATCACGACGAGCTTGCGTCCGTATCTGGTGATGACGCGCCCGGCAAACTGCGACGACAACCCGGAGCCGATGGCAAACGGCACACCGACCAGCCCGGCCTGGAGCGGTGTGTAGCCGAGGCCCTGCTGTAACACCATGGTGACGATCAGAAATGTGGACGTGAACCCAGCGAAGTAAAGCCCGCCGATACCGACGCCGAAACGGAACCCGAGATTACGCAGCAACTGCGGATCGAATACGGCGGAGTTGGTGCGGGCGTGATACGCCTGCTCCCATTTCGTCAGCGCAAAGATGAGTACCGCCGCCAATGGTAGGAAGCCCCAGCGCCAGGCGGGTAGCGCGTCTCCGCCTTCGGTACCGGAGAAGATGAACGGCACCATGAAGCTGGCGGTGGCCAACCCGACGATGGCTACGCCCGGCAGATCGAGGTACGCGGTGCCACTGCGAGGCTCGGGCTTCGGCATCAATTTGAGAGCCAACGGCACCACTACGGCCACCACCGGCACGTTGATGAAGAACACCCAACGCCAGCCTTCGGCTGCGCCGAACAGTGCGATGATGCTGCCACCGGCGATCGGGCCGACCGCAGTGGCGATGCCGATCAGCGCCCCCATGAACCCGAACGCTTTGCCGCGTTCCGCGCCGCGGAACAATTGCTGAATGATGCCGGTTACCTGCGGGTTTTGCACCCCCGCGAAGCACCCTTGCAACACCCGCATTGCGGCCAACACGGTGGCGTTCGGTGCCAGCCCGGCTCCCAGGCTGGCTAAACCGAAACCGGCGATACCGACGGCGAACATGTTGCGGCGACCGTACACGTCACCGAGCCGCCCCATGGGGACGACCAGCAGCGCCAACGCCAAGGTGTAACCGGCGACGATAAGTTGCACCTGTGCGCTTCCCGCGTGTAGTCCAGCCTCGATGGACGGCAGCGCCACGTTCACGATCGAGATGTCCAGCATGGCGATAAATGCCCCCGCCATACACACCGCGAGCGCCTTCCAACGGCGCGGATCAGCTACGTACTTTTCTTCAGTCATTGCGTGTCCATGGTATCGGCTACCACGGACAGCGCCGCCATTAATTGAGCCGCGAGACCGTGAAGGCGATACCGACTTTCGGATTGTCGCGTGTCGCGCGACACGCTACACTTGTTAGGTGATCGTGAGTTTCCGGCACAAGGGTTTGGAACGCTTTTTCACGCAAGATGACGCGCGGGGAATCCATCCTTCTCACGTCCGTAAGTTGCGCCAGATCCTGACGTACTTGGATGTTGCCGTGATTCCCGCGGATCTGGATTTACCGACATTCCGCCTGCACCAACTGAAAGGCGAACTGCAAGGCATGTGGTCGGTGAGCGTGAATGGCAACTGGAGGGTCACGTTCCGGTTCATGGGAACCGACGTGGAGTTGGTTGATTACCTCGACTACCACTGAGCAAGGGATGGTGAAGGACATGTCAAAGATGATGCCGGTGCACCCGGGAGAGGTGCTGCGCGACAACCTAGCGGAGTTGGAGATCGGTGTATCCGAAGCCGCGCTGAAGCTCGGTATATCTCGCTCTGCGCTGAGCCGTGTGGTGAACTGTCACGGAGCGATAAGCCCGAACCTCGCCAGACGATTGGAGCAGGCGGGTCTAGGCACCGCTAGGATGTGGCTCGCGGTGCAACTCTCCCACGAACTAGCGGTAGAGCAGTCCGGGGAGGCTCCGAACGTCCAAAAGCTGGTGGCCTGAGAGTATTACTGGTGGTTTGTAGCCATTAACTGAGCCGCGAGACCGTGAAGGCGATACCGACTTCTGGGTCGGTGAAGGCCTCGTCGGGAAGCGAAGCCGCTTCGGTGACCGTCACGGCCAGCACCTCTGACGCGATGAGTTCGCGGTGGGTACGAAACGCTGCGGCTACCGCCTCGGCTGACGCCGCCCAGGTAAGTTCGATACGGTCAGAGACATCGAAACCGGAGGTTTTACGAGCGTCTTGCACCAACCGTACGATCTCCCTTGCGATGCCGGCAGCCACCAATTCGGGGGTGAGTTCCAGGTCAAGCGCGATGGTTTCGCCCTGATCGCCCAGCACCGCCCAGCCCTCGCGGGGGCGTTCGGTGACGATCACATCGTCTGGGGTCAGTGTGACCGGCCCCATATCGGGCACCTCCACCGTCGCGGTGCCGGTCGCCGCCAGCGCCGCACTCAGCGCGGCGGCATCGGTCGCCGCGATGGCCTGAGCCACCACCGGCGTCTCCTTGGCGAACCGTTTACCCAAATTGCGGAAATTGCCCTTGGCGCTCACATCCACCACGTCGCCGGCGGATGCGAACGTGCTTAACCCGCCCACGTTCAGTTCGGCGCAGATCTCCGCCACCAGTTCGGCGTCCAACTGCTCGTACGCTGCGGACGAGATGAGCGCGCGGGCCAGCGGCTGCCGGGTCTTCACCTTCGCCTCAGCGCGTGCGGCGCGCCCCAGTTCGACGAGCGAGCGGGTGAGGCTCATGGCACCGTTTAGGCGCGGCTCGATCAGGGTTTCGTCCGCCACCGGCCAACTGGCCAGATGTACCGATTCCGGGGCATTGGCGTCGGTCGCCGCGAACAACGACTGCCATACCTTCTCGGTGATGAACGGCACCATCGGGGCCAGCAGGCGGGTCAGTGTGTCGAGCGTGGTGTGTAGCGTTTGCAGCGCGCCGGGGTCGCCGTCCCAGAAGCGCCGCCGGGAGCGGCGTACGTACCAGTTGGACAGGTCATCAATGAAGGTGGAGAGCAGTTGTCCGTAGCGCTGGGTGTCGAAGCTATCGAGCGCGGCGGTTACGTCCAGTACCAGTTGCTGTGTGGCGGACATGAGCCAGCGGTCGAGAACATGAACTGAGTTGGCTGGCATGGTGGGGTCGGCGGGAGAAGACCCGTTACGTCCTTCAGCGGCATTCCGGCCCGAAGATGAGCCCACCGTCTCCACTACGGCCTGCGGCAGATTTACCGGTGACCACTCGTTCGCGCGCGCATACAGCGCCTGGAAGCTCACCGTGTTCCAGTAGGTGAGCAGCACCTTGCGTACCACTTCTTGTAGCGTGGAGTTTCCCACCCGGCGTGCCGACCATGGCGAACCGGCACACGCCATGAACCAGCGCACCGCGTCTGCGCCATTGTCGTCCATCAGTGGAATCGGCAACAGGATGTTCCCCAGATGCTTGCTCATCTTGCGACCGTCTTCGGCAAGGATATGGCCTAAGCACAACACGTTTCGATACGACGACCTGTCGAAGACCAGTGTGGAAACCGCCATCAAGGTGTAGAACCAGCCGCGGGTCTGATCGATGGCTTCGGCGATGAAGTCTGCCGGGAAATGGCTCTCGAACTGTTCCACCGAGCCTTCCACCCAGGGGTAGCCCCACTGTGCGAACGGCATCGAACCGGAGTCGAACCAAGCGTCAATCACCTCTGGCACCCGACGGTACGTGCCCGTGACGCCGGGCAGAGTGAATGTGATTTCGTCCACGAAAGGTCGATGTGGGTCCATGGTGGCGATGCTCGGATCGCCCGCGAGTTCAGCGAGTTCGGCGCGAGAACCCACGCAGTAGCTGAGCTTCGGGTCGGCATCATTACGCCAGATCGGCAGCGGCGTGCCCCAGTAGCGGGTACGGGAGAGCGCCCAGTCGATGTTGTTGTGCAGCCAGTCGCCGTAACGACCCCATTTGATCGTGTCGGGGTGCCAGCCGGTCGCTTCGTTCTCGCGCAACAGTTCCGCTTTGCGTTGCGTGGTGCGGATGTACCAACTGGGTTGCGCGTAGTAGATGAGCGGGCTGTGGCAGCGCCAACAGAAGGGGTACGGGTGCTCGTACGGCAACAGCTTGAACAGTAGGCCGCGCGCCTTGAGGTCGGCGACTAGCGCGTTATCGGCGGTCTTGAAGAACTGGCCCCCGATGAGCGGCAGATCAGCCTCGAAGGTGCCGTCTTTGCGTATCGGATTAACGACCGGTAGCCCGTATTCGCGGCTTACCGCCATGTCTTCCGCGCCGAACGCCGGGGCCTGGTGTACCAGCCCGGTGCCGTCTTCGGTGGTGACGTATGTCGCGTTGACCACGAAGTTCGCCGGCTTGTCGAAGTTCAGCCAGGTGAATGGGCGAAGGTACGTCCAACCGCTCATGTCTTTACCGGCGATGGTGGCGACGACGCTCCAACGGGGTTTGTCCTCGGTGTCGGTGATGGCCGCGGTATCGTCCGTGCCGTCGGTTGCGGCTTCAGAACCACCGAAAAGCTTGTCAAACAGCGGTTCGGCGGCGACCAGGTATTCTGCGCCGTCGGTGACCAACTGGTAGGTCACCTCGGGGTGTACCGCGACTGCGGTGTTCGAGACCAGTGTCCAAGGGGTTGTCGTCCACACCAACAGCGCCGCGCCCTTTTCGGCCCATGGCCCAGAGGTGAGTGGCATCCGTACATACACGGACGGATCGGTGAGATCTTCGTAGCCCTGGCTCACCTCATGATCGCTGAGCGCGGTCTCGTCGTGTGGGCAGTACGGGGTGACGCGGTAGTCCTCGACCAGCAAACCCTTTTCAAAAATGGTTTTCAGCGCCCACCACTCGGAGTCGATGTACTCGGGGCTCAGCGTCCAGTAGGCATCTGGCATGTCCACCCAGTAGCCCATCCGTTCGGTCAACTCGGCGAACTTGCCGACGTTGCGCCCCACCGATTCACGGCAGCGTTCGTTGAACGCCGCGATGCCGTATTCCTCGATCTGATTCTTGTGATCGAAACCCAACTCGGCCTCGACGGCGAGTTCGACGGGCAGCCCGTGGCAATCCCATCCGGCCTTGCGATCAACGCGAAAGCCCTGCATCGTCTTGAAGCGCGGAAACACATCCTTGAACACCCGCGCCTCAATGTGGTGCGTGCCGGGTTGGCCGTTCGCGGTCGGCGGCCCCTCGTAAAACGTCCATTCTTTGCCCTGCTCGGTGGCCAGCCACGACTTACGGAAGGTGTCATTGGCTTTCCAGAACGCGATGATCTCGTGGTCGAGCGCCGGGAGATCGAGAGACGTCGGGACTTGGCGGTACCTCGGCTGAGCGCCGGGTGTGGGTGTTGCGGTGGTGTCGCTCATCTGGGTCTTTTCGTCGTACGGCAACATGCGTTGCCTATCGCCTTGCTTCAGTGTCCGTGCGCGGATGTTCCGCCACCTTGACAGGCCGTCGCAGATGACGGGAAATCTTACCATTCGGTGCCGGGGCGACAGAGCTACGCCAAGGTTATCCACAAAAACGCGGGTAATCCACAAGGGTTCTCCACAGGTGCTCCCGCGTGGATCGGCAGTTATCCACAGATTTCAAGTTCGGGGGTTCCATCGCTTGACACTCTTCCGTAGCGTCGTGGTACCGAGCGACGCGGTGTCGCTTAAGAGATAGGACGAGCCATGAAGACGCCTCCGGCGGCCCCAATTACCGCCGCCAATTTGCCCGCGCGGCGCAATCCCCGATTGTTGGCCATCGGTGTGTTATGTGTGGTGTTGGGCGGGTTGGGCACGGCGTTTGCCTTCCTCGCCGTCACCGACACCATTGAGGTGCTGGCGTTCGCCCGTACGGTTCCGGCAGGGCAACAACTGAGCCCCACAGACATCACCTCGGTACGTATCAACGCCACCACCGGGCTGGCCGTGGTTCCAGCAGAGCGCTACGACGAGGTGGTGGGCGCGCAGGTGTTGACGGATGTCGTCGCCGGTTCACTGGTGAACCCGGCTGGTGTCGGGTGGGTGCCACAACCACGGGGGACGGTGGTCGTCGGGCTACGGTTACCGTACGGACGATTGCCCAGTACCGGGCTACGGGTGGGAGACGCGCTGTTGCTGGTGCCGTTGCCCGACGAACGTGGCCTGAACTATGTGATGCCGACAGCCGACGTTGACCTCGGCACCGCCACCGCTGACCCGGT
>JAIRRM010000025.1 GCA_031255975.1 Propionibacteriaceae bacterium
GCCGGCCGTTGGCTCCAGAGGCCAACCCGGCCCACTGGTGGGGAACCGGGATGTCACGCTCTGATGTAGCGGTGGTGGCGGCAACAGAAGCGGTACGGATTCCGGCGGCATCGCTCGGCATTCTGCTGCGATGCCCGCGGTGCTGGTTCTTGCAGCAGCGGGCAGGTGGTGAAGGTGGCACTGGGCTGGCCGCCAGGATCGGTACCGTGATGCACCAGCTATTCGAGTTGGATACCGTATCTGGGCCGTTGTCACCGGATGTGGCGACGGAGTTCCTGCGGGAACAGTGGGCGGCGCTGCCATATCGTGCTGCGGCGCTGCGGGAGGCCGGGTTTGGTTTGGCACTTGCGGCGTTCGCCCGATACGCGGTGTGGCGAGCCGGGCGGGCCTATCGCAGCGTGGTGGCCAGCGAACGCGCTTTCCAAATCCAATTGGCGTTGCCCAGTGGGCCGGTGCTGCTCACCGGGAAGGTGGATCGTATCGAATCGGACGCGGCAGGGCGCGCCGTGGTGGTGGATTACAAAACCGGCAAAAACGCCAAAGTGGATAAACACCTGGAGCAGTTGGCGTGCTACGAACTGGCGGTAGCGACGGGGGCCTTGGGCCCGGATGTGCCATTGGCCGTAGCCAACGCGGAATTGGTGTGGCCGTATCTCGCACCTCGCTCCCGTAGTGCTGGCGATGTGGGGTGCCAGGTGACGAGCGACCCAGGGGTGTTGTTCGAGTTGGCCGGGGTCGAATTGGCGTTGCCAGAACGCGCGGAATCGCTACTGGCGCTTATCGACCAGGGGGCGGCGACGGTGCGTGCGGAACGCTTTGACGCGATACCGGGCAAACAGTGCGTTGGATGTGCCTTCCGGCGGGGTTGCCCAGCGCTCGGGGGGCTCGGAGTGGAAGGTGGCGACGATGAATGACATCGTGGCGCGGCTTCCGAAAACGTTGCTGACCACACTGGTTCGGAACAAGAGGTGGTGGCGTTGAATACCCAAAAGCTGAGCGCAGACGAAACCCGGGAGTGCTTGCTGCGGGTGCTGGCTGAGGAGACGCCCGATGTGCCCGCGACATCGGGGGTGGGGTTCTCAGAGGAACAGTGGGCGGCCATCTCGGCTCCATTGGCACCGGGGGTGATCGTCGCCGGGGCGGGCACCGGCAAGACCACGGTGATGAAGTTCCGAGTGTGCTATCTGGTGCTGACCGGGCAGGTGGCACCGGGGCAGGTTTTGGGGCTTACGTTCACCCGCAAAGCTGCTGCGGAACTCAACGCAAAGGTGGCCCAGGTGCTTCGGGCCGCCGGGCGAAACAGCGATGATGACCCCACCGTCTCCACGTACGATGCCTTCGCCGCAGAACTGGTGCGGCGGTTCGGAATGCGACTCGGGCTCGATCCAGCGGTGCGACTACTGGAGGGTGCCAAACGGTTCCAGCTTGCGGGCTTGGTGCTTGAGCGCTGGGCGGGGCCTTTGCCGGTGCCGGGTGACTGGGCGGAGGTGACGGTAATCAAACAGTTGCTGGCGTTGGACGCGGCGATGACATCGCATCTGGTGACGCCGGAGGCGGTGTTGGCGCACTGCGAGCAGGTGTTGCGCGAAGTGGCGGTCGCGCCGCTTGGACGAAACGGTAACCCGTTGAAAGATGTCATGGATTACGGTGCGGCGGCGGAGAATCGTGCCGGGTTGGTGCGGTTGGTGGCGGCGTATCGCGCCCTGAAGCGTGAACTGGGGGTGGCCGAGTTCGCCGATCAGATGGCAGCGGCGGTGCGATTGGCGGAGACATTCCCCGAGATAGGCCGTGCATTGCGCGCTGAATACCATGTGGTGTTGCTGGATGAATACCAGGACACCTCCGTGGCGCAGACCAGATTGTTGGCGGCCCTGTTCGGCGGCGCGGTGGATGTGGCGGGCCGTGGGCATCCGGTGACGGCTGTCGGGGATCCGCTGCAAGCCATCTACGGGTGGCGGGGGGCATCCAGTGTCAATATCGGCGAGTTCGCCACGTTGTTCCCGGATACGGCGGGACACCCGGCGACGCTCAGTTCGCTCAGTTATAACCGACGTAGTGGGCAGGCAATTCTGGACGTGGCCAACGCGGTGGCCGCCACCGTGCCGGCGGCGGTTGCTGCGACGGATGGCTTGGCCGTCGCTCAAATGGTGCTCAGGGAACCGGCCGAACGGAAGCTTCCGGTGTGGCTGGGCGCGGCATCGTATCCGACTCGTGGAGCCGAACTGGCGGCGCTGGTGGAGCGGGTGCTGGCCGTTCGGGCCGAACTTGGCACCTGGTCTGACATCGCGGTGCTGACTCGAAAAAACGCCTTGCTTGGCGAGGTGTACGCCACACTCACCGAGGCGGGTATCCCGGCGGAAATCATCGGGTTGGGTGGGCTGCTGGCCAGACCAGATGTGTCCGCCGTGGTGGCTACACTCAAACTATTGGCAGATCCAGGGGACAATGCCTGTGCGGTGGAACTGCTGAGCGGGCCACGCTGGCGGTTGGGGCCGCGTGACCTCGCCTTGCTAGGCAGTCGGGCGAAAGCGCTCGCCAGGAAGTCGCAGGAGTCGCCGCCGCACCCAGAAACCGAGGGTGCGCGTCTTTCAACCCTGATGCAACCACGGCTGCTGGATGCGATTCGTGATCCAGGTAAGGCGAGTTTCTCGGCGAAAGCACGGGAGCGACTGGCGCGATTTGCGGCGGAGTTGGCCGAGTTGACAGAGCAACTGCACGAACCCGCTGTAGATCTGGTACACCGAGTGGTGAGCCTGGGCGGCTACTTCCTGGAGGCGTTGGCGGAGCAGGCCGCTGGTCGGGGTGACGGTGGAGTGGGGTTGAGACGGTTCCTGCGGTTGGTGGCGGAGTTCGATGCCGGCGAGCCGTCCGCCCCGGTGGCGGCACTTTTGGCCTGGCTTGAGGCCGAGGCCGATTACGGCAACGATCTGGAGCAGGCGACGCCGAGCCAGGACGACTCCGTGAAGCTGCTCACCGTCCACAAGGCGAAAGGTCTGGAGTGGGGGGCGGTGTTGTTACCCGACCTGCGCGTCGGGGGTTTCCCCGATGATGTGGCAAAGGGGGTGGACGCCACCACCAACCCGCAAGTGTTGCCGCCAGAACTGCGTGGCGATCACGCCGTTCAACCGCGGTTGGGGGTACTCACCACGGCTGGATTCAAGGCTTATCGGGAGGCGCTGCGCGCCGAGCAGGCATACGCCGAGGATCGACTGTCGTACGTCGCCGTCACTCGCGCCAAGCGAGTGCTGTCGGCGAGTATGTCCCATTGGCGGCCCGGCGTTAAAGACGTGAGTCAGCCGTCACGGTTGTTCGGACAGATACTGGCTGGCACCGTGGCCGCCGCTGGAGAGGTGTCGCTGGTCGATCCCGAAATGGTGCCGGAGCAGAACCCGTACGCGGTGTCGCTGATTAGCTACCCCTGGCCTCCAAAAGAAGATACGGAACGTCAGGAAGCTCTGGATTGGCTGACTCAGGCGGTGGTTGCGGGAGTGCCAGGCGGGGCGGGGGATGAGTTGTCCGCCGCCGAGTTGACGTTGCGCAAGCGGTGGCAAGAGGCCGCCGACAGATTGATCGCCGACAGGCTACGGGAGAGGGCGAGTTTCGGGCGGGTCGCGCTGCCGCTATCGTTATCGGCTTCGGAGGCGATACGGGCGGCTGGCGACCGGGCTGGCTTTGCGTTGCAACTGCTCCGACCGATACCGCGTCCCATCAGCCAGGCGAGCAGTATCGGTGGTGCTTTTCACGCCTGGCTGGAACGTCTAATTGGCGGTACCGCAGGGTTGTGGGACGACACGCCAGGCGAAAATGAAGACGGTGAAGACACCCAGGTGGGGCCGTTGGATGCCGCCGGTGACGAACGGCTGCGAGCGTTGCAGCGTGCCTGGCTATCGGGTGAGTATGGTGAGCGGACGCCGCTGGAGGTGGAACTTCCGTTCGTATACCAAGTGGCGGGGCAGCAGCTCAGGGGTCGCATAGATGCCGTGTATCAGGTGACGGAGGGTACGTATCGCTATCAAATAGTGGATTGGAAAACCGGCGGTTCCGCCGACGATATGCAGTTGGCGATATATCGAGCCGCGTTTGCCGCCGCTCGTGGTATCGATGTGGCTGAAGTGGACGCCGTTTGCTACTTCGTGGGTGAGCAGCGGGTGTATCGTCCCGCAGTACTGCCGGACGAAGGCGCGCTAGCTGGCTGGATAGCCGGTTTGGCTACCGACGCCACCGGTTAGCCTATGCGTAGCAGTGTGTCACCGCGCGATAAGGTGCAGTTGATGGATCGATTAAAATTGCCGCCCTGGGATGGGGCCCCGTTGCCTGATAGTGCCGTACGTGATCGCATGGCGACACTGGCGCGGCAGAACTGGGTGGAAACAACCCGGTATTGTGAGCGCTGCGGTGCCGCGCTGGAGCGACTTGACGGTCACGCCGTCTGTTCCGATTGCGGTGGCAACGTGTTCCCGCGCATCGACCCGTCGGTGATAGTGGCGGTGCTTGATGCCACCGACCGGCTGTTCCTGGCGCATAACGCGCTGTGGGAAGCGGGAAGGGTTTCGCTGCTGGCCGGTTTCGTAGAAGCGGGGGAGTCGTGCGAGAACGCGCTGTACCGCGAGGTGGTGGAGGAATCCGGATTGGTTATCAGCGCGTACCGCTATCTCGGTAGTCAACCCTGGCCGTATCCGCGCTCGTTGATGCTGGGATACGTAGCCCGTTCCGGTGGGGAGGCCACCGTCGATGGCCGCGAGATCACTTGGGGTGATTGGTACAGCCGCGAGCGGTTACGCGCACTGGTGGCCGACGCTACGGTGGGGCTGCCCAGGGAGGGTTCTATCGCCCGGGCCATCATTGACGCCTGGCTGGCAGGGGAGTTGCCTGCTCCTGAGGGCTGAACAATTCAGGGTGCGTTTGGGTTGAAAGCTGCGATGTTTCCTCACGCGCGTAGGCGGTTGGCGAGCCCACTCGCGCGTAGCGCCGGGGTGGCGACAGCCTGGCGCAGCGCCGTTTCGGTGCCGATGAGCCGTACCCCGCGTTTCGCCCGGGTGATGGCAGTGTAGAGCAGTTGGCGGCTCAACAGCCGAGAGTCCTCGGGCAGCACCACGCTCACTTCGTCGAATTGGCTGCCCTGTGACTTGTGAATGGTGAGCGCCTGCGCGCTCTGAGCCTGTGGCAGCGCGGCGGGGGGTAGTTCCAGGATGCCGCTTCCGATGTCGAACGCGACCCTGAGACCAGCCGCGGTGGCGATGACCACCCCCTGATCGCCGTTGTACACCCCGAGGTCGGGGCCGTTCCCGGTCACCAGCACCGGTGCCGCCAACCGCCATTGGCCGCTGCCGCCGTAACCTGGGATGGCGGTGGTGAGGTGAGTTTCCAGCCGGTGTTGCCAGCGGCTCGCACCGTAGCGGCCTTCGCGGTGCGCGGTCAATAACCGGTGCTGATCGAGTGCGGCGAGTGCGGCCACGGCGTCACCAGCGCTGGCGGCTTCCCACATGGTTTTTGTCTGTGCGGTAACCGCGTGGAACAGGGGGGTCAAATCGGTGTCGGAGGCTGCGGCGTCGGCTTCCAGGTATTCGATCCCCGGTATCGCGGAGCGAAGCAACGCCAGCACCCGGTCGGCGTCCCCACCCTTGACGGCGGTGGCGAGTTCGGCGATGCCATCCCCATAGCGCCAGCTTCGGTTGAGATAGGTGACCATCGCTCGGGTGCTGTTATCGGTGGCGGTTAGGTTGGCGTCAACGATGTCGGCGAGCACCGCGCCTGCCTCCACAGAAGCGAGTTGATCTGGATCACCCACCAACACCAAACGGGTGGCGGGGTCGAGCGCGGAAAGCAACATCGCCATCAGCGGCAGTGAAACTAGCGACAGCTCGTCCACCACTACCAGGTCATAGGGCAACGGGTTGGTTGGGCCATGCCGGAAGCCATGGCCCAACCCCCGGGAACCGAGTAGGCGATGCAGGGTGCCAGTGGTGACCGCGAGATTGCCCGGGATATTGCCGCCGCTGACGGCCTGCATCCGCCCAGCCGCCTTGCCGGTGGGTGCCGCCAGCGCCACCGCGATTTCATGATCGGCAAGTTGGGAGACCACTTGCAATAGGCGACCAATGGTGGTGGTTTTACCGGTGCCAGGGCCGCCGGCGATGACGGATACCCAGGAGCGTATGGCGTTGTCAACCGCGTCACGGCTGTCGGATGTATCGCAGTTGGCCGCGAGTGCCGCTGTCAATGCAGCGTCATCAACCGTAGGAGGTGGCGCGGCGCGGCGGGTGAGTAGAGCGGTACGTACCGCTTCCTGATCCAGCCAGAACCGTTCCGCGTACAACAATGTGCCATCAAGGCGGAAGGGACGTTGATTGGCCGGAGCCTCCGGGCCATCACTTACCAGCGGAGAAGCCCGCAAGGCTGCGACGAGGTCGGTGGACGACGGCCCGTCTGGGTTGTTGGGATCGGCGAAGCCGATCAGGTCGCGCAACTTGGGTGGTGGCGCGGACACGTCCAGGCAGATGGAACCCGCCCTGGTCGCCTGTAGCGCCGCAGCGGCCAAAACGAGCACCACTTCGTCGGATTCGCCTACGAGCCGGGCGGCGGTGATAACCGGGTGCAGATCAGCCGCCTCCAGCAAACCTGCTTCATTGCACTGGGCCAGCAAACCGGTGGCAGACATCACGGCGGTGTCTGGCAGCGAAGCACCGTGCCCGGTGCCGCCGATGTCGTTTGGGTTCGCGCTCATCTGCCACCGCCCAATACTTCGCTGGCGGCGGAGACGAGCGCCGGGGTGGGGCGCCAGACGAACACCCCGCAGGGGTCGTTGCCGCAAAGCGGGGTGTCAGGCCCGGCCATGCCGCGTACAAAGAGATAGCCCACCCCGGATAACAGTGTGGCGGGGTCGGCGTCCGGCATACGCCACGCGAGGTGGCGGGTGAGCGCCACCGCGTACAGCAACGCCTGTAGTGGGTAGTGTGCCCGCATCATGGCCTGTGCCATCGCGTCCGGCGTGTAGTCGGTTACCAACAACGGCCTACCCTCCGGGGTGGGGAAACGGTTGGTCTTGTAGTCGAGGATGACGAAGCCGTCTGTGGTTGGCGTGGTGGGGACAGTTGATGGCTTTGCGGTATCACGCAGCCGCAGCACCACGTCAATCGAGCCGGTGAGGAACCCGGAGAGCACCTTGTTGGCGGCTGGAGTGGCAGCCAGCAGTGATCCATACGGTTGCAGCGGATCGGTAGGTGGCAGCAGCGCCGGGTCATTGAACAGGGCCGCCAGATCGGCCACCGTACGATTGCCCGGCATCGGCAATTCAGGCGCGGCGTCAAGCCCACCCAACGGCATCTCGAAGGACAGTTCCGCCAACCGGTCGGCGGCTCCGAAATCCGCCAGGGTACGACCGGGGGCGAGCGTGCCCAATGGGGTACGCAACACCCGTGACAGCCCTGCGGCCAACAGCTGCGGGTTCAGACCGGCGAGCGGGTTGGCGGTGGCGAAGCGGCGGCACAGCCCGACGAGACGGCCATCCAAATCGGGGGCTTGCGGGTCGAGATGCTCCAGCGCCTCATGCACGATGGTTCCGAACAACGCCCCGGCGGGCATATCCCCCAGTGGCGAGGGGAACGATTCGGAATCGGTTGCCGCACCCGACGCTCCCGGTACCACGGTGTCTTCACCGAGGCTCGGGGGCGTCGTCCCCGCCAGTGCGTCGCCAGCTTCCAGTTCCGGTTCGTCTTCCCCCGCCGTGAATCCGTGCAACCCTTCGGTGAGCCCGGAATATGACGTGCGTGTCCAGGCATGGTCTACCGCGCGCTCAAAACGGCGCGCCGTAAGCGCTCGCCGTGGCGGCGGCGCGGGCTCCCTAGTGAACGGTGCCTCATCGGGCACCGTCGTCACGGTGAACAGTTCTGGAGGCAGATTGGCTATGTTCGGTTTGGTGGTGTTAGCGACACCTGGCCCGGAGAGCAGTAGTTGTAGCCCGGATTCAGCGAGATTACGGCTGGTGGGTGCCCACCACAGCACCAGCCGCGACGACGCCCGGGTGGCGGCCACGTACAGCTTTCGCAGCGTATCGGCGCGCTCCTCGGCCCGGAACAGCGTCTCGACCTCCGGCGACGGGGCGGCACTCACATCGAATAATCGGTCAGCTCCCCGATGAAACACCACTCCAGGGTCGTGTGGCCTTTTGGCGTTGTAAAGCTGATCTGCTGCCTCCGGCAGCAACACCACCGGAAACTCCAACCCTTTGGCGGCATGTACCGTGAGGAGTTGCACCGCGCGTCGTCCGGTCTCCAAGCGCCGGGAGCGATCCCCGGATTGAGCACGCCGTTCGCTGCGCATTCGATCAGCGAGCCAGGTTGCCAAATCGACGGCGCTCGGATGTCCCGGCAGCGTACCCAGAATTTCGGCGATATGGCGGAT
>JAIRRM010000202.1 GCA_031255975.1 Propionibacteriaceae bacterium
CTGTAACGCCGGTCGCCGGTTACACCAGAAGCCCACCGCAGTAGCGGCAGATTCATCAGCGAATCGATGATGGTACGGCCACACTGAGAGGGATCCCCCAGGTTTCCCCACGCCTGGATGATGCCGACGGGTTCAAGGAAGCGGGTCATCAGGTGATCGGCGGCGGCCAACGCGACCCGCCGCGCCTCGGCGCGCATCTCGGGCACGTTTCGCCACGGGGCGGCCGCCGAAAGGGTGTAAAGAAAACCCAGGTCGTGTGTTTCCACGTCTGATAATCCATCGATACGGACGGCGAACCTTTCAAGCTCGCGAAGCCCTGCGGTTTTATACGCCTCGTCCCCTTCGAGTTCGTACGCCAACCAGAGCATCCCCGGCCAGAATCCGGTCGTCCAGCCGACGTTCGCACCGTTGGCATGGCCGGGTAAGGCCCGTACCTGATAACTACCAGCAACCGTGCAGTCACCAGGGTAGGCGGCGCTGAACGGCACGATGTTGGCACGGACGGTGCGGAGCGCTCGCGCCAAAGGAGTGGTCATGTCAGTGCCTCCTGGGCGGCTAGATGGGGATGGGGTGCGCCAGCAGGAACCTCGACACGCACCAGCGACAGCACCCTGCGGCAACTCGCCCACACCAGATAGCAGCCGGGCCCGGTGGCGAAACAGAGCACCAGCACCGGCCCCGCCCAGAACATAGCCACTAGAACCACTAAGGCGGCCAAGGTAAGCAGACTCCAACCAGGTGCCTTGACGCTGCACCATAGGGCACCTTTGAGCGCAGACCAGCGGCCGACGTCACGATCCTCTTCCAGCGCCTCAATCGCCACCAACCAGGCAAGCAGCGCCAAAACGGCAACGACCACCAAGAACCCGAGTGTGGCGCGCACCAGGTCGGAGAGCGTCGCCGCGTACACATCCACGCCGATGACGACAAGTAGTCCCGCCAATGACAATCCGAGTGGCCCAGCCCTTCTCAGCCCGAGCCACCAAGCCTTCCAATAAGTGCCGAACACGCCGAGCGAACCCTCCGCCTGCGCCCGAAAGCAGGCAAAAGCCGCGAACAGTGCTGGGGCCAACAGCGCCGAGCATCCGGCCAGCAGCAGCCACGACTTCGACCAATCAGTTGCCAGCAGCAACACCAACAAGGGCAGCGTAGTGAGTGCCGTCAGCACGTTGACAAGCAGCATCAGATACATCAACCCGGAGATCGTGAGAAATCCGGCTGCGAATCTGGAACCCATGGCGTACGTCTCCCCCGCTCAACTCTTCATGCCCGAGGTGGCGATGCCCTCGACGAAGTACTTCTGCCCTGCAAGGAAGATGATGGCAATCGGCAGCACGGAGAGCACCGATCCGGTGAACAACAGATCCCAACGGGTAGCTACGTCGGGGTTGGAGCGGAAAAGCTGCAAGCCCAACTGGATGGTGAAGTTCTCCGGCGAACGTAGATAGATGCGTGGGCCGAGATAGTCGTTCCAGGTGTTCACAAAAGTCAGCAACGCCAACGAGGCGATGGCCGGGCCGGTGAGTGGCACCATGATCCGCGCCCAGATCCCGTACTCGCTCAAGCCGTCGATGCGGGCGGATTCGGAGAGTTCTTCGGGGATCGTCTCATAAAACTGCTTCATCAGGAACACCCCGAAAGCACCGAACGCTTGCAACACGATCATCGACCAAAGCGTGTCTACCAACCCGGCCTGCGACATCAGCAGGAACTGTGGCACCATGTACGCCTGCCAGGGAACGGCGATGGTGGCTATGTAACCGAGGAACAACACATCGCGACCGGGGAAGCGGATGCGGGAGAAGCCGTACGCCGCGAAAGAGCCGGTCAGCACTTGCAGGAAGGTGACGACGACCGAAAGTATCAAGGTGTTTCGGAGCCAATCGAGCATACTTGAGCCTTTCCAAGGCTCGACACCCCAGATCTCCTGGTAGTGCTCCCAGCGGAACGCGTCGGGAATCCACTGAATCGGCACCGAGAACACGTCTATGTCGCGTTTCAGGCTTGACACCACCATCCAAAAAAACGGCAACAGCAGGAATACGGCGACTGCGGCGAGGCAAATGTAAAGCAGCACCCTGACGAGAGTGGATCTCACCTTACGCCGGGTCGTTGGACGTTTGAATGGCCTGTCGAGAGCTAGGGTCGTCATTTCTGGTTCCTCTTATTCACGAAGAACTGGACGAGAGTGAACACCAAGCAGATGACGAACAGCACCACCGCGATGGACGAGGCGTATCCGAACTGCCCGGTCTCCTTGAACGACTTGTTCCAGATCAGTTGGCTCAGCACGAGCGTAGCGGTGCCCGGGCCGCCGTCCGTCATCACCAACACCAGGTCAAACACTTTCATGGAACCGATTGTCAGCATCACGGCGATGAAAAAGGTCTGGGGGCGTAAACCCGGCCAGGTGACGTATAGGAACTGCTGCCAGGAACTGGCACCGTCGAGAGAGGCGGCTTCGTACTGCTCGCGGGGTATGGTTTGCAATCCGGCAAGATAGAGCAACATGTAATAGCCCATTTCGCGCCAAGTGCCGACGATCACGACCGCGGGCATCGCCCACTCTTTAGAGACCGTCCAGCGCGGCGGATCGTCGATACCGATGAATCGGAGCACTTCGTTGATCGGCCCATACTCGGGGTGGAACAGCGCGTTCCATACCACAGCGACGGCGACGATAGAGCAGATGTAGGGGAAGAAGGCGGCGGTACGAAAGAAGGTCACCCCTTTTAGCTTGCGGTTCAGCAGTATCGCCAGACCGAGCGACGCCGCCATTGTGAGCGGCACATGAAGGACGGTGTAGTAGAGGGTGTTCTTCAGCGCGATCTCAAAGTTTGGCTCTTTGGTGAACAATCTGCGGAAGTTGTCGAGCCCGATCCAGTTGGCCTGACCGAAAGCGTTCCAGTCAGTGAACGATACGTAGAAAAGCGCCAGGATGGGCAGCAGCGTCAGCAGGGCAAACCCGATGAAGTTGGGTGCGATGAACGACCAGCCAAGCAAAGTATTTCGCAGCCGCAGCTTTGAGCGGCGCGAACGCGGGGTTTTGTCTTTGGCGCGGTAGCGAACCCCAGCCTGCGTTTTGCCCTCGACTAGGGCGGCTTCTGCCACAACTTCCGACACGAGCAAACACCCCCTTCTATGCTTCTACGACAGATGCGGCGCGATCACGGCGAGCCCGTCGTGCGGGAGGGAAAGGAACCTCCCGCACGACAGACCTGGCCGCTACCCCGACCCGGCTGTTTCGCCGCCGGGTCGGGTGCAAGCCGTGATGTGCCTACGTTAAGACAGGATCAGCTTGATCTTGTCACGGGCGATGGCCAGCTCGCTATCGACGGAGCCAGATTCACTCATGATCGCCGAGTGAGCCTCGTTGAGAATGCTCTGAATCTCCTGAATGTTGAGCGACACCGGGTTCTCCGGGCCGGTCTTATGGGCGCTCATCGCGAACTTGGACAGGTCGTCGGTGGCAATACCCGGCATAGCGAAATAAGCTTCGGTGACCGCGCTCGTCGAAACAGAGGACACGATACCGATCTTGGCCAGTTCCACACCAGCCTTTTCGGATGCCACGAAGTCCAGCCACTTCTTAGCGGCGTCAACCTTGGCGGAGTCGATGTTCTTGTTGATCGCGAAACCGGTCGGATCACCAAAGGTTACCGGCATCTTGTCAAGACCGGTCGTGGAGGAATCGTATTGCGGAATCGGCGCGATGCCCCAGGCGAAACCGTCGGCGTCACCGGATGCCTGCTGGCTGGTCAGCGTGGCGACATACCACGAACCCATGGGCAACATGGCGGCAAACTGCTTGCCGAACTGGCCCTGGTAGGTGAGCTTGTTGGTCGTCAGATTGGCGTAGCTTTCCTGAGCGCCGGACGCTTGCAGATCGAGGACGCGCTCGTAATACGGCTTCATATAACCGTAATCCTCGCCGTTTAGCACCAGTGACGGGTTGGCACCCGGAGACTGGGTGTTGGCGAAGCCTTGCAGCGTCGACTGCCACGAGTGCTCGTAGGTGCCAAAGACACCCTGGCCGAGAGCCGCTGACAGCGCTTTGGCGGCGGTGGCGTAGTCGTCCCACGTCCAAGTGCCGTCGGGGTAGGCCACACCGGCCTGGTCGAAGAGATCCTTGTTGTAGAACAGCACCCAGTGATCTTGACGGTAGGCGACCGCGTAGCTGGCACCGTCCACCACGTACGAACTGGAGCCCGAGACCTCGGGGCCGAGCCCGGCGACCACGTCAGAGACATCCAAAAGCTGGCCGCCCTGCACCCACAGCGAGGTGAACTTGGCTTGCTTGATGGTGATAATGTCAGGGGCCGTGCCAGCGGACATGTCAGTGAGCATCAGCGTCTCATAGTCAGCCGCGTCATACTCCTTGATAACCACTTTGATGTCCTGGTTCTCGGCCATGAACGCGTCGGCCAACACCTGGAACTCAGGCGTGGTTGACAGTGACCAACCCGAGACGGTCAGTTCCACCGGGCCGGTGGCGCTACCGTTGGGGTCGGTTGATGGGTCATCGGACGAACAGCCCGCGAGGCTGATCGCGATAACTGCAGCAATGCCCAACGCGAGGGCCTTCTGCATCTTCATGTGTTTCTCCTTCTCCTCAGCCCTGGTAGGCATTGGTTGGCTGATCAGCGATTCGCTGGCCAGGGGTGGCGACGTTGACCGGGTAACTGCCCTGCTGGGCATCAGGCCAGGTCACATCGATGGTTGGCGCATGGGTTGGCCCGCTGACGGCAACGGCAGCCGGGGCCTCGGGGATCACGGAGTCGGCTAGCGTTATCAACGCGGCGACCCACTCCCCGACCTTCGCCGCAAAGACGAGCCGCCCCGGCTGTGGCGCGGTGGCGGCAGTCGGGGGAACCGCCACGATAGCGACACGGCCACGCTCGGAGACGGGCCAGCCGGTGACCACGAGGCTTTTTACGGCTGGTGTGGCGCTCTCGATGCGAGATAGGCGCAGTTCCCACGGCCCTCGCAAAATCGAGACGACGGTGACGACGCCAGCCGTGGTGAAAGCGCCCACGGTGCCGTGACCATGGCCGACGTTGTACGGTTCGTCCAGCCATGCCTGTGTTCCGCAGGACGCGGCGACGCCAACATCGGCGGCGACATGCAGGTCAAGGGTGGTGAAACCTGAGCGATGCGCGAGCCGTCCTTTGGCATCGGCGAGTGCGGCAGCCATGTGGGTCGGCTCGTTCCAGGCGGCCTGGTCGAGCCGGGGACGGGTGGCCGATGAATAGCCGATTTGGGCATAAAGCGGAGTATCGCCCACGATCCTGCCGGGAAGTGAGTGGTCGGAGCCATGGTTGTTCAGCCTCACGATACCGTCGGCCCTGGTGCCCGAAACCACCCAGCCTGGGGAGGTGATGGCGCGCACCGTGTCCGTCTGGTCAATGGGCAAAGGCTGTTCCGTCGCTTGCCACACCGGGTGTTCGGCTGGCAGCGCCAGCCCGAGGAAACCGTGCGACGCCCAGTACGGGGACCCGGGGCCGGAGTATGCCTGCGGCAATTCGGGCCATGGCTCGCCAAAATATCCCAGGGTGAGCAACCCACGGCGGTCGGGTACTCCTTTGCGGGCGAAGTACGCCGCCACCCCGGACGCCGCGCGCCGCAGCAATCCGGGCTCATGCGAGGGCACTCCGGCCACCGCACCCGCCCAGAAGGGGGCCGCGGTGGCGTGGCGGTAGATGAGCGAGCGCCCCTGGAAAATCGGAGCGCCGTCACTGCCGAAGAAGTACTGATAATCGTCAAGGTAGCGATCAAGCCGGGCCACATCGGCGGCGCGCCGTTCGGCGGAGAGCAACTCCGCCGACCCCGACATCCGGGCCCACAGGTGAGGATAGAAGTGGAGCGCCCACCCCACGTAGTAGTCATAGTTGCGAGTATCGCCGTCGGAAAGCCACCCCGCGTCGCGTATGAAGCTGTCGTGCAGCGCGAGATCCTCCGCCACATCGGTGGCCGACCAATCCGCGCCAACCGACTTCAGGAACGTCTGGGCGAAGATGCGGAACCACAACCAGTTGTTACGCGGATACGTATGGTCACCCACCGCCGGGGCGAGATACTCGATCACTTGTTCCTGGGTACGGGAACTGAGGTGATCCCAGATCAGCGGCCGAGTGGTATCTAGCGCGTAGGCGAGCGATGCGGCTTCCACTTTGGCCTGGGGATGTTCGGTGAGTCGTACCCAACGGTCGGGGCTTGTCGGATCGACACCTGCGCTCACGCCCTGGGCATACCACTGTGCGAAGCCGTGCGGATCGGTGGGTTCACCGACGAGCCGGAAGGCCGCAAGCAGGAACGAACGTGCGAAGCCTTCCAACCCGTCGACATCATGGCCGTAACCGCCGGGGCCATCTGGAGGGGTGAATCGGGCAAGATTTACGGAAGCACAGGGGCGAAGGCCGAGCAGTAGCCGGTCAGCAAGATCAAGCCAGGTGGCTCGTGTCCAACCTGTATAGGGCGAAATCGCCGCTGGTTGATCCGACATGCGGCTCCGTCTGCGTTGACGG
>JAIRRM010000019.1 GCA_031255975.1 Propionibacteriaceae bacterium
CACGCAATTGACGATGAGCGCCGGCTCCGCCGCCCAAGTGCTGTTGGCTTGGGAAGACGCGGAGCAGATCGAGCGAGGCCTCATCGGCGCAAACTTCTCCGCAGTGGCGCTCACCACCGTGCGCCGCCAAGGTTGGGCGCAGTCCGTCGGAGAACGCGAACCGGGTGTGGCCAGCGTCTCGGCCCCGGTACGTACCCCATCCGGTCACGTGATCGCAGCGGTCAGCGTCTCCGGGCCCATCGAACGCCTCACCCGCACCCCTGGGCGTCTACACGCCACCGCAGTGACCGCCGCGGCGGATCGACTGTCGGAAGTGTTGCGGCGCGTCGGCGCGGAGTAGTCTGCCGCTGCGGTCTGTATAGCCGGAGATCCCGGGTCAAGCCCGGGATGACAGAACGAGTCCGGGATGACAGAACGAGCCCGGGATGACACAACGACGAGTCCGGGGTGACTGTGCGGGGGCGAGATCCCGGATCAAGTCCGGGATGACGGATCAAGTCCGGGATGACGGTTTGAGCACGGGATGACAGAACGACGAGCCCGGAATGACAGAACGAGCCCGGGGTGACTGTGCGGGAACGAGATCCCGGGTCAAGCCCGGGATGACGGTTTGAGTCCGGGATGACGGATCAAGTCCGGGATGACGGATCAAGCCCGGGATGACGGTGTGCGGGGACGGGGAAGGCTCAGCCTACGTCCAATTGACATACTCCACGTACGAAGCCACCCATTAGGCGGCGTCCCAGCCCCTCGAACCGCGCCGGGTCGCCGGTGGTGAAAAACTGTAACTCGGCCCGATGTGGTTGCTCGCGCAGCAACCCCGCCCGAACGAGCGTGGCAAACGCGGCGCGCGCGCATTCGGCGGCACTGGATACCAGCGACACTCGCTCCCCCATCACATGCCCGATGACACCGGAGAGCAGTGGGTAATGGGTGCAACCCAAAATCAGAGTGTCAACCCCGGCAGCCTTCTGATTGGCCAGATACTCCTCAGCCAACTCCATCACCTCGGGGCCGGTGGTGACCCCCTGCTCCACCAACTCCACAAAGCGCGGACACACCGAGGTGGTTAAACTCACCTCGCTGGCGGCCAAGGCATCGTTATACGAGCGGGACGTGGCAGTCGCCTGGGTGCAAGCCACCCCCACCAGGCCATTACGGCTGGACGCCGCAGCCCGCATCGCCGCCGGGATGATGACATCTATGATGGGCACGTCGTAACGCTCTCTGGCGTCGCGCAGCGCAGCAGATGACCCGGTGTTGCAAGCAATCACGATGGCTTTCACACCACGTTGCGTCAGCGCGTCCAAGCATTGCAGCGTGTATTCGCGTACCTCGTGGATAGGGCGGGGGCCATACGGGGCGCGGGCGGTGTCACCCAAATAGATGACGTCCTCATTTGGCAACACATCCACGATCGCTCGGGCTACGGTCAACCCGCCGAATCCGGAATCGAAGATGCCGATGGGGGCGTCAACCACATCACTGCTCACAGTTTGTGAGTCTACCAAGCAGACAATCGGACGGAATCTTCGAGCTACCGCTTGTCGGCGAAGTACTCCGCCACCACCTCGCGCTCATCGAAGGGAATCTTCTCGCCCATCACTTCCTCATACGGCACGTCGCCCTTGCCGACCAGCAACACCAGATCGCCGGGTTCGGCCATGTCGAGAATCTTGGGGATCGACACATGGCGGTCGCGGATGATCTCGTACTTCCCGGTCCCACCGCCTTCCTCAATGCCGGTAGCGATGTCGGCGAGAATCTGCTCTGGGTCGTCGCGGCGCGGGGAAGCGTCGGAGAGAATGACGTAATCGGCATCGCGTCCCAGCACCCGGCCGCAGTCAAAACGGCGGATATGGGCGCGGTCACCTTCCAACCCGAATACGCTGAGGATACGATTCGGGCGGTACTCACGCGCGGTGGCCATCATCGACTCGATAGAGATCAGATTGTGCGCGAAGTCGATGAGCACGGTGTAGTCGCTGGGGGTGTCCAGATACTCCATCCGCCCTTTCACACTGAACTCGCGTAGCCCCTCTTGCACGAACCGCGACTCGATACCGAAAAAGTGGGCTACCCCAGCCGCCGCCAACCCGTTGCCAGCGTTGAAACTGCCGGGGATACCCAGCCGCACCGGGTAGCTTCCAGCGGAAGTGACGCACTCGAACTCCACCCCCATCCGGCGACCGTCCAGGGTGGTTTTGATGTCTTCGGCGCGGTATTCGCAGTCGGCACCGGTGCCGAAGGTGTGCAACGGGACGCTCACTCCGGCCACGATGCGTTCATAGCACTCGGCGTCACGGTTGACGAACGCTTCTTTCACCTGGGTGAAGATGTGCTGTTTCCAGAAGAAGTAGTCGTCGAAATCGCGATGCTCGGTGGCGCTGATGTGATCGGGCGAGATGTTGGTGTAGAGGCCCAACTCGAACTCGATACCGTCGGTGCGGTGCATCATGTAGCCCTGTGAGGTGGTCTCCATAAAGAGGTATTCGACGCCCGCCGCCACCATCGCGGCCAGTTGTTGATGCAGCACTACCGGCTCTGGGGTGGTGTTGAGCAGCTTCAGCCAGGTGTCGCCGTAAAAGATACCGTTACTGCCGATGATGCCGACACGCTTCCCCGCCGCCTCGAAGATTGACTTCAGCATGAAGGAGATGGTGGTTTTCCCTTTGGTGCCGGTGATGGCCACCGTTTTAAGTTCGCGCGCCGGATGACCATGCCAGGTGGCGGCGGCAAGGGCGAGGGCGACCCGTACATCCGGCACCGTAACCACCACCGCATCCGGTTTGTCTTCCAGACCGGGCGGCATCTCCAAGGTCACGAAGGCCCGTATCCCGGCGTCGTACGCCGCACTCACGAACTGATGCCCATCCAGCGTGGCGTTCGACGAACCTGGGAGCGCGAAGAATACCTCTCCCGGCTGTGCCTTACGAGAGTCAAAGCAGAGACCGGTCACCGCAGTTGAGGCCGGATTCCCCTGGGCTACAAAGCCATCAACCAACTCGGAGAAGACCCAGGAACTGTTCACGGCTACCAGTCTACGTGCGCCATCAGTTACAAGTAGACGCCGTAGGGCACGCTCCGCAACCGCTTGTCGCGCAAGCGGCGTAGTCGCGGAAGACGAAACGCCCGGTGCGTCTTAAGTGCTCTAGCGCGGCCTCAACAAGATCGCGGCTTAACTGGGTGGCCGCCTGTATCGCGATCACTGAATTGGCCCCATCGCGCACGGCAGCCAGCACCTTACCAAGCGGCCCGGTTGACGCCAGCGAACGCGAACCGGGGGCCAGCAACAGCACACCGCTCATCTAAGACACCAGCCGTCCTATCTGGAACACCAGCACCGCCAGCACCCAAGCCACCGCTAGCTGTATAACCACACCGATCCACGTCCACTTCGCGCCGATCTCGCGGGTCTGCGCCGCCAGTGTGGCAACGCATGGCGTATACGCCAAAAAGAACACCAGAAACGCGACGACGGCGGGCAGCAGATACCCGCCGGAAGCCTGTTCGAATGAGGCGTGCAGCGCGTTGGACATCCCGGCGATGGCACCGCCTTCGGCGGGATCCTCCACGGCGTAAGTCTGCGCCCAAGAACTGATAACCGCTTCCTTGGCGACGAACCCCACGATGAGGGTGGACGCGATATCCCAGGTGCCGAACCCAGCCGGGGCAAACACCGGAGCGATCCAGCGGGCGATGGCGGCGTACAACGAATCGGCAACCTCCACTTCGCCGAAACCACCGGCTACGGCCCCGTATGGTATCGATTGCAGCAACCACACCGCCACCACCACGGCTACGATGATGCCGCCAGCGGTGGCCAGAAAGCCTTTCAACTTACGCCATGACACCGCGGCGGTGAGCGCAAACGTGGGCCGCTGATACGGCGGCAGGTCGAGCACCAACGGCGGATCGGGCAGGGCGCGCCACAATGTCGCCCGCAACAGCAACCCCACCCCGATGACCAACAAGATCGACAACACATACATGGCGAACACCACGGTGCCCGCCCAGCGCCCGAAGAACACGTCTCCGATCATCAGATATACGGTGAGCCGGGCGGTGCAGGATGTAAACGGCACCAGCAGCGCCGTCAGTAGCCGTTGCCGCGGTAGCGGCAAGATACGAGTGGCAGAGATACCGGGCACATTGCATCCGAAACCAACCACCAGTGGCAGAAAGGCCTGTCCAGGCAGCCCGAGGCGGCGCATCATTCGATCGGTGACCACGGCGGCGCGAGCCAGATAACCGGAATCCTCCAGCAGCGCCAACAGAATGAACATGATCGCCATCAACGGCGCAAAGGTGAGCACGGAGCCTACCCCGCCGATGAGCCCCTCGACGATCAGGCCGTGCAACCAAGACGCCGTCCAGCCGAGTGAATCCAACGCTGACTCCACCCAGCCGGTGAGGGTGTCGGCGAAAAACACGTCTAAGCCGTCTTGCAACGGAGCGGCGATGACGGTGGTGGCTTGAAAAACCAGCCACATCACGCCCAAAAAGATGAGCGGCCCGGTGATGGGCCCCAGCACCCAGCGGTCGATATGATCCCCCAGATCAGCCCGCTTCTCTTCCGCTTCGCTGGTGGCCAACGCCGCCGCCACCTCAATCCAAGCGAAGCGGTCGTCCTCCAGCGCCAGATTGCGCTCGGAGTGACTGAGCCCGTCCAGAGTCGGGAGTGCGCGTGGTGCGACGGGATCGGCAACCAGCACATCGCGCACCGTGGCGGCTAACCCAGCCATACCCATACGACGTCTGGGGTCAACCACCACCACCGGCACCCCGATGGCGTGCTGCAACGCCGCAGTATCGATGCTAAGCCCCCGGTTCACCGCGATGTCGTTCATGGTCAATGCCACCACGGTGCGCCCTTGATGCTCCCGCAATTGCGCCACCAGATAGAGGCTACGGGCCAAGTGCGCCGCATCGATGATGGCGATGGTCACATCTGGAGCGTTCTCACCCAGTAACAGGTCACGGGTCAACTCCTCGTCTGGGCTCATCGGATCTAGGCTGTAACTACCGGGCAGGTCGATTACCGTCATCGGGAGCTGCGGGCTGGCCTTGCCGATGCTGTTACGCCAGATACCGCGTGAGTACTCGGTGGAGGTGCCCGGCCAGTTACCGGTGGTAGCCCCCGCGCCAGTGAGGGCGTTGAAGAGGGTGGATTTGCCCACATTCGGTGCTCCGGCCACCGCCACC
>JAIRRM010000036.1 GCA_031255975.1 Propionibacteriaceae bacterium
CGCCCCGGTTATGAGACGTCTTTCACATTCCATTCGGCTTGTAGCATCTGGGCAAACCCCACGGACGCTTCAGACAGGTTGGTGCTTTTGGAAGACATCGGCGGAGCAGCCGGTCAGTATTCTCATCGGTGCCACGCCGTCAGAGGCTGTGGGGATCGCGGAGATACACGTCCACCGCCCGAGAGCGCGGTCAGGTGTTACAACAATCACCAGGACTTGCCTCCACTCGCCTCGTAGAAGCGGGTGATAAGTGCGAACTCGTCGGGGTTAAGGCTGGCACCACCCACCAGCACACCGTCGATGTCGGGCTTGACCATGAGCGCCACGATGGTGGATGCCTTCACGGAGCCGCCATAGAGGATACGCACCTGCTCGGACACCTCGTCACCGTACAGTTCCGCGAGCTTGCCTCGGACGGCTCCGCACACTTCCTGCGCGTCCTCCGGGGTGGCGACCTCACCGGTGCCAATGGCCCAGATGGGCTCGTAGGCGATGACCACCTTGGCCACCTGTTCCGGCGTACGATCTTCCAGTGCGGCCGCGACTTGCGCCAGCGTAAACGGCACATGCTCCTCGGCGCGACGCACTTCCAGCCCCTCACCGACGCAGATGATCGGAGTGAGACCTTTGGCGAGCGCGTTACGGGTTTTCTCATTCACCACGAAATCCGATTCGTGATGATACTGCCGCCGCTCCGAGTGTCCGATGATGACGTAGCTACAACCGAGCTTCAACAGCATCTCGGCAGAGATGTCGCCGGTGTAGGCACCATTCTCATGCTCCGAGACGTCCTGTGCCCCCCAAGCAAGCGGTATTTTGTCGGCTTCGATGAGGGTCTGCACGCTACGCAGATCGACGAAAGGCGGAATGACCAGGCATTCCGCCTTCGTCGGATCATACTTGAAGTCGCCAAGCGCCCACGCCAGTTTCTGCACCAAACCGACAGCCTCGACATGATTGACGTTCATCTTCCAGTTGCCGGCGATGAGCGGCTTGCGCGACATATCAATCCTCCAGTACTGCGATGCCGGGCAGGGTCTTGCCTTCAAGATACTCTAAAGACGCGCCGCCGCCGGTGGAAATGTGCCCGAAGTCGGTGTCGGCGTAGCCGAAATCACGCACCGCAGCGGCAGAATCGCCACCGCCGACGACAGACAGCCCGTCCACCTGCGACAGTGCCTGAGCGATCGCCTTGGTGCCCGCGGCGAACTCCGCCACCTCGAACACCCCCATCGGGCCGTTCCAGAACACGGTGCGTCCACCTCGAACGATGTCGGCAAACAGTTCTTCGGTGGCCGGGCCGATGTCGAAACCGCCCTGATCGGCCGGAATCTCGGCGACGGGCACCACGGTGATCTCACCGGTGACGCTCATGTTCCCAAAATCGATCCCAGCGGCCACTCGGGTGTCCACCGGTAGCACGATACGCTTACCGAGCTTCGTAGCGGTCTCCAGATACCCCTGGCAGGTGACGATGTTGGCCTCATCGAGGATCGACTTGCCGATGCCGTAACCCTGGGCGGCCAGGAACGTGAACGCCATACCCCCGCCGATCACCAAGGTGTCGGCGAGCCGCAGCAGATTGTCGATGACGGCCAACTTGTCGGCCACCTTGGCACCGCCAAGCACCACCACGAACGGACGTTCCGGGTCGGCGGTGAGTCGTGACAACACCTCGGTTTCGGCTTTGACGAGGGAACCGGCGGCGTGTGGCAACAGCTTGGCGATGTCGTACACACTGGCCTGCTTGCGATGTACCACACCGAAGCCATCGGATACGAACACATCGCCCAACAGGGCATACCCCTTGGCGAGTTCGACGCGCTGGGCCTCATCCTTCGATTCTTCAGCCGATTCGTACCGCACGTTCTCCGCCATGCAGATTTCGCCGTCCTGCAAGGACGCGGAGAGCGCCTGGGCACTGGGGCCGATCACATCCGCCGCCAGCGGCACAGGCTGGCCGAGCAGCTCGGAAAGCCGGATGGCAACTGGTGCCAGCGAGTACTTCGGGTTCACCTCGCCGCCGGGGCGGCCAAGGTGGGCGAGCACGGTGACCCGCGCGCCACCTGTCAGCAGTTGCCGCAGCGTGGGCAGTGCGGCGCGGATACGCCCGTCGTCGGTGATAACGCCTTGGGAGCCCTGGCCTGACGGCCCACCCTCCCTCTTGAGCGGCACGTTGAAATCACAACGGATGACGACACGCACCCCGCGCAGATCACCGAGGTCGGCGATGGACTTCATGGCCGACACCCCCTTGTCAGAGCTTGGAGCCGATGAGTTGAGCGAGATCAACGAGGCGGCAGCTATAGCCCCACTCGTTGTCATACCATGCCAACACCTTCACCAGTTTGCCGCTGACCTTGGTGGACTTGGCGTCGAAGATGGAACTGTGCGGGTCGGTGACGATGTCTTGACTCACGATCGGGTCTTCGGTGTACGCCAAAATGCCCTTCAGGTAGGTGTCGGCGGCTTCCTTCATGTAGCCGTTGATCTCGGCGACGCTGACCTCACGGCTGGCCTCGAAGGTGAGATCGGTGACGGACCCGGTGGGCACCGGAACGCGCAGCGCGAAACCATCGAACTTGCCCTTGAGTTCCGGGAGCACCAGAGCCACGGCCTGAGCGGCACCAGTCTTGGTGGGGATGATCGACATGGCGGCGGCACGGGCGCGACGCAGATCCTTGTGCGGGCCGTCCTGCAGGTTCTGGTCGGCGGTGTAGGCGTGGATGGTGGTCATCAACCCGTGCTCAATGCCGATCTTTTCCTGTAGCACCTTGGCGACCGGAGCCAGGCAGTTGGTGGTGCAGGATGCGTTGGAGACGATGTGATGAATCGCCGGATCGTAATCGCCCTCATTCACCCCGATGACGAAAGTGCCGTCCTCGTTCGTGGCGGGAGCGGAGATAATGACCTTCTTGGCACCGCCGGCGATATGGGCCCTGGCCTGCTCGGCATTGGTGAAACGACCGGTGGACTCGATCACTACATCGACACCAAGTTCGCCCCAGGGCAGCTTCGCGGGATCTTTCTCCTCAAATACCTGGAAAGTGTCGCCACCGGCGGTGATCGATTTGTCGTCACACGTAACCTCGCCGTTGAAACGACCGAGGATCGAGTCGTACTTCAGCAGGTGCGCGAGGGTGGCGTTGTCGGTGAGGTCGTTCACGGCAACCACGTCGATGTCGGCACCCTGGGCCAGCATGGCGCGATAAAAGTTCCGACCGATGCGACCGAAGCCGTTGATGCCAAGTCTGACAGTCATGTGTGTTACTCCTTAGGTTGTAGTGCCGTCGCACCCCCGTGGCGCGCACAGCTACCGTTCAACCTCTGGATTCTACCCGACGCTCAGCCGCGGCGCTGGAGAACCGCGCACACAACTGGTTCACAGGTTTCGTTCAGCAAGCGTCCAGCCGAGTACCGTAGTATCACACCTTGCGAGACACCATGTACCTGTGAAGGCGGATACGCACCATGAGCGAAGCTGTGCTGAACCCTGACACCGACTCCGATGCCCCAGAGAGCGTGCCCGAATCGCTGGATGCCGCGCCGACGAAACAGGGGTTTTTCCTTAGCGACTGGTGGCTGTTCGGTTCGATGGCGCTGTGTTCCGCCGCGGCCCTCATCGTGTCGTTCGTGCTGTCGGTGGACGCCTGGCTGCTGGCCAAAGAGCCGGACACCGTGCTCAGTTGCGATGTCAATAGCTGGATGTCCTGCGGTTCAGTAGCGAAAACTTGGCAGGCGACGCTCGTCGGGTTTCCCAACGCCTACTGGGGCATCCTGTTCGAGACGGTGGTGTTGTGCGTGGCCATCGCCAAACTGATGGGGTCACAGTTCTCGCGGCTGTTCATGTTCTTCCTACAAGGTTTCTACACCTTCGCCATCGTGTTCGCACTGTGGCTGTTCTATCAGTCGGCGTTCGTTATCCACATCTTCTGCCCGCTGTGCCTGGTAATTACGGTGACCACCATCATGGAATGGTTCGACCTGTTCCGCGTGAACATCCGCGACAAAGGGCTTTACCTGCCCGCGTCGTGGCGGCCCGCGCTGGAGAAGGCCGTCAGCTACAACCTCGACATGCTCGCCGCATTTTTGATGCTGGTGGGCTTGGCCATGGTCATCGTCATCAACTACGGACAGTACTTCTTCCGGTAACCCAGGTTGGTGCCACAAGGCGGGGTGACGCCGCACCGTTGGGATTCACCGGCCCAACGGTTGCCGACCTACGGCCTTACAACTCGGGGATGGCGTCAATGGACAAACCGGCATCGGTGCTAGGGATGCCCTGTTCGGCGGCGGCCTTGTCGGCCATCGCCAAAAGTCGGCGGATGCGACCGGCGATGGCGTCCTTGGTAAGTGGCGGGTCGTGCAACGCGCCCAACTCCTCAAGCGATGCCTGCTGATTCTGAATGCGCAGATTGCCGGCCACCAACAG
>JAIRRM010000047.1 GCA_031255975.1 Propionibacteriaceae bacterium
GTGTCGCCGCCGGGTTGGACAAAGATGCCAGCGCGGCCCGGGTGTGGGGGCCGTTGGGGTTTGGTTTCGCCGAACTCGGCACCGTCACCGCGCAAGCTCAACCGGGAAATGACAAGCCGCGCTCTTTCCGATTGGTGGACTCGCAGGCTTTGGTGAACCGCATGGGATTCAATAATCCCGGCGCGGAGCAGGTGGCTAAAACACTGGCGGCGTACGGCATGACGCGGGGTGCCAACCGCAGCCCCATCGGTATCTCCATCGGCAAAACCAAGGTGGTTCCGGTAGAGGCCGCCGTACCGGATTATCTGGCGAGCCTACGTAGCCTGGCCCCGTACGCGGATTACATCGCGGTGAACGTCTCCAGCCCCAACACACCGGGGTTACGGCAGTTGCAGGGCAGGGCACAGTTGGAGGCGCTGGTGGCGGCGCTGAGCGCCGAGGCAGCCACGCTGGATGCGGTCAACCCGGTGCCGGTGTTTGTCAAGATCGCCCCCGATTTAAGCGATGCCGAGATCGACGAAGTCGTGGCGGTGTGCGAGGCGAACGGTGCAGCTGGCATCATCGCCACCAACACCACGTTGACCCGCCCGGGTATCGCCTCCGCCGATACCGTCAAGGCCGCCGAACCCGGGGGTCTTTCCGGCGCGCCTTTGGCTCCGTTGGCACTGGAGGTGGTGCGAAAGGTGGTGGCCCGTACCACATTGCCAGTGATGGCCTCTGGTGGCATCATGACACCCAGCGACGCGCAGGCGATGTTCGACGCCGGGGCGGTGTTGGTGCAGGTGTTCACCGGGTTCATTTTCAATGGCCCAGCGGTGGTGATGGGCATCAACCGGTTGACCCATCCCGGCGAGTCGTCGGGCCATCTAGATGAGCCAGGAAGGTGAGCGCGGCCTCATGAGACCATTTGCCGAGCGACTGGCCACCCTTACCGAAGCCAGGGGCAGGCTCTGTGTTGGCATCGACCCGCACTCTGCTACGTTGGCCGGTTGGGGTTTAGACGATACCGTGGCCGGATGCGAGCGCTTCGCCCGGGGCCTGATCGAGGCGCTGGGGGAGCAGGTGGCGGCATTCAAGCCACAGGCGGCATTTTTCGAGGCCCACGGTTCAGCCGGAGTCGCATTGCTGGGCCGGGTGTTGGCCGACATCAGCGCGGTTGGCGCGGTGAGCATTCTTGATGTGAAACGCGGCGACATCGGCAGCACCATGCAGGCGTACGCCCGCGCCTACCTCGGCGATGGGGAACTGGCGGCGGACGCGGTGACGCTCAGCCCCTATCTCGGATTCGGGGCGTTGGCCCCGGCGTTGGAGCTGGCCGCGGCCAATGGCCGGGGGGTGTTCGTGCTTGCCCGCACCTCGAACCCGGAAGGTGGCGGGTTGCAGCAGGCGATCACCGCCGCGGGCGTGAGTGTAGCCCAAGGGATTGTAGTTGCGGCCAACGCAGCCAATCAGACGGCAGGCACACCATTAGCGGGTCTGGTGATCGGAGCCACGCACGCCGACAGCGGCGTGGATCTGGCCGGATTCGATGGTTGGGTGCTGGCACCGGGTATCGGTGCCCAGGGAGGCACTATCACCGGGCTGCAAGCCAGTTTCGGGGCCGTGTATCGTCGGGTGTTGCCCAGCGTCAGCCGCGAAATAGCCGCATCCGGGCCTGAGCCGACGGCGCTACGTGATCGCGCTGCTGCTTTGACGCTGACGAGCTAAGCCAAAGCGGCTTCCATTACGCAATTGGGCGAGATTTGAGCTAACGTTGTCAGGTCAAAGTCCATGAGACCACGGTACTAATTAGGAGAGATACTCGTGCCAAACGAGATTCCCAAACTGACCCCAGAGCAGTTGCAGGCCGCCCGCCAGGCAGCGACTGTGGCCCGCCAGGAGCGTGCCGCGCTGAAGGACGATATCCGTTCTGGCAAATTGAGCATTTCCCAGGCTCTTGCCAAGGCCGCAAAAAGCGAGGTTCTCTCGCGGGTGCGTGTCCTCGACTTAGTAAAAACCCAGCCCCGTATCGGCGACAAGCGCGCCTTGGAGGTGCTGAAGCGGCTCGGTATCGCCGAGAACCGTCGCATCCGGGGGCTCGGCAAGCACCAACTTGATGCCCTCATCGCCGAGTTCCACTGAGCCCGGTTGTGCCGTTGCCGGACGTGATGTCCGGTCTGCAGCCGAGAAAAATGACGCCCGGCTTTTTGTGATTTCGGGGCCGGCGGGCGTGGGCAAGGGCACCTTAGTGTCTCGCGTTCATACGGCGCACCCCGAGGTGTACGTCTCAGTGTCCGTGACCACCCGTTTCCCCCGCCCCGGTGAGGTGGACGGGACGCACTATCACTTTGTGAGCGATGTCCATTTCGACGAGTTGATCGCCAGTGACGGGTTACTGGAGTGGGCCGAGGTTCATGGTGCCGCCCGCTACGGCACCCCGCGTGGCCCGGTGTGCGCCGCGCTGGACGCTGGCAGGCCGGTGATCTTAGAGATCGACGTGCAAGGGGCGATGCAGGTGCGTCAGGTGATGCCAACGGCGGTGTTGGTGTTCATCGCCCCGCCCACCTGGGATACCTTGGTGAACCGGTTACGCGGTAGGGGAGCTGAAACGGAGGAGCAGATTGCCCGACGTCTTGTCACCGCCCGCCATGAACTGACGTTGGAGGACGAGTTCGACAAGGTGATCGTCAACGATGAACTGGATACTGCGGTTACCGAACTGGTAGAGTTCATAGGTCTGTGACCATAAGCCCCATTCTGCTGGTACGAAACGAAGGCACGAAGTGACCACTCCTACACCCGAGGGTATTACCTCCCCACCCATCGACGATCTGCTGGAGCACACCGATTCCAAGTATCGGTTGGTGTTGTTCGCCGCGAAGCGAGCCCGTATCATCAACGCCTACTATCAGCAGTTGGGCGAAGGGCTGCTAGAAAACATCGGGCCGCTGGTGCCAAGTGCGCCACAGGAGAAGCCGCTGTCCATCGCATTGCGCGAGATCAAAGAGAATCTGCTCGAATACGAGCAGATTGATCCGAACGCCGAGGCTGAGGCTCGCGCCGCCGCCGCTGCGAATCCGGAGTTCACCTTCTCTCCTGGCATCCCGGCTGATGACGACCTATTACTGAGCACTCCTGAGGCGTGAGGTCGCGCGCTGCTGCCCAGGCCAAATGGAGGACGGCATGAGGGTCTTCACATCCGAATCGGTCACCGAAGGTCACCCTGACAAGGTGGCTGATGCCGTATCCGACGTGGTGTTGGATGCCATACTGCAGCAGGATCTCATGTCGCGGGTGGCGGTGGAAACACTGGCCGCCAACGGTGTGATCGTGGTCACCGGAGAGGTGACCACCGAGGCGTATGTCGATGTCACCGAGTTGGCGCGTGCCGCGTTGGTACGTATCGGCTACGACTCGCCGTCACGTGGTTTTGATGGCCATTCCTGCGGTGTGATGGTGGCCATCAACAGCCAGTCGCCCGAAATCGCCCAAGGTGTCAGCCGGTCATGGGAAGCACGGCACGGCGAAGCCGTGGATACCCTGGACGCGCAGGGGGCCGGGGATCAGGGCATGGTGTTCGGCTACGCTTGCGATGAGACTCCGACGTTGATGCCCGCCCCCATCCATCTGGCTCACCGATTATCGGAACGACTGGCCGAGGTGCGGCGAAGTGGCTAGTTACAGTATCTGCGACCCGATGGTAAGACCCAGGTCAGCGTTGGCTACGAGAATGACCGTCCGGTAAACGTGTCGGCGATGGTGGTGTCGGCGCAACATGATCCCGGTGTCTCCCAGCAGCAACTCGCCGCCGAAATCAGGCAGTTAGTGGTATCTCCGGTGCTGGCTGGATCGGGGTTGGATTACGACGGTTTCCAGTTGTATGTGAATCCCACCGGCCTGTTCGTCATTGGCGGACCCGCCGGCGATT
>JAIRRM010000105.1 GCA_031255975.1 Propionibacteriaceae bacterium
ATACGTACGTTGGAAAGCGCGGTCAGTGGCCCGTATAGTCGCGAAAGCAGCGAGGCGAGCGCCGTCAGCGTGCCGACGGTGAGCCAGTCACGTGCCGCCAGGGTGCCGCCCACCCCGTATACCAAAGCCGTGGCCAGCGCCGCCACCAAAGTTAGCGCGGTCATGAAGATGCGGCCCGCCATGGCGATTTTGACCCCGGTGTCGCGCACCCCAGCGGCAACGTGCGCGTACTTTTCATGCTCGTCTCCGGGTCGGCCAAACAACGCCACCAACAGCGCGCCAGACACGGTGAATCGCTCCGTCATCATGGACGACATGTCGGCGTTCATCGTCATGTTTTCACGGGTGAGGTCGGAAAGCCTTGCGCCCATGCGCCGGGCGGGCAGCAGAAACACCGGCAGTAGCACCAGCGCCCCCAGGGTTAGCTGCCATGACAACGACACCATCGCCGCCAACACCAGCACCAAGCTGACCACATTGGACAGTACCGATGAGAGGGTGTTGGTGAACGCACGCTGCGCGCCGGTGACATCGGAGTTGAGACGACTCACCAGTTTGCCGGTATCGGTACGTGAGAAGAACGCGATCGGCATTCGTTGCACATGGTCGAACACCGCGGTGCGCAGATCGTAGATCAGCCCCTCACCGATGCGCGACGAGCACCAACGCTGCAATACGGTGATACCGGCGTTTACGACGGCCAACCCGGCGATAATCGACGCGATGACGACGATGAGTCGCACGTCTTTGCGTAGCACGCCGTCATCAATGATCGACTTGAACAGCAGCGGTGGAGCCACCGACAGCACCGCGTCCAACAGGATGCAACTGAGGAACACCGCGATGGTGCCCTTATACGGCGCGCCGTACTTGATAACCCGTTTGATGAGCCCCGGCGGGATGTCGTGATCTTTGATCGACGCATCCTGCTCACTCATTTGGCGGAACAGCCGTCCGCCTCCCATTCCCCCTGGCGGCATAAGGCAAGCCTAGACGGATCGCACTGATCGTGAAGGGCATTGACGGCCACACGTATCACCATCTTGACCATCGCAATGGTCAGCAGCAGCCGCCTCGTCCGGAGCTCACTCATTCCAAACGACGAGTGCGAAGCCCCGGCAAGAACAAGTAACTGACACCACGCTCGCTCCAGTATCAAAACGCATCGGATCGGCAAACATCGCCACACATCCACCACAGTCACACCCGCCGAATACGAAGTCGCCCAGTGCGCGGTCAACACCGGCACACCCGGCCCCAAGGCAACATCATCAGCGGCACACGACTCAGCATCCGTATATTCATACACCGATGGCAGCAGAGCTGCCTGAGCCACAGGCAACCCCACAAAACCCACCACCACACAGAACGTGGCCGAATACAGCGAAACCGCGCAGCACAAACCCAGCACCACGATTCAAGGCCGCACCCACCAATGGCCTCGAATCAGCTGTGGATCACGAGCCTGGTTCACGCCAACGAGATCAACTCGGCATAGCCTTCATCCCAGAGATCTTCGACGCCATCGGGCAGCAGCAACACCCGCTCGGGTTCCAGCGCCGCAACGGCACCTTCATCGTGGGTTACCAGCACCATGGCACCCTTGTACGCGCGGATGGCCTTCAACACCTCGGCGCGAGAGGCTGGGTCAAGGTTGTTGGTGGGCTCATCGAGTAAAAGCACATTGGCCTTGCTCATTACGAGCGTGGCCAGCGCCAACCGGGTTTTCTCACCACCTGAGAGCACATGGGCGGGCTTGTAATCGTCATCGCCGGTGAACAGAAACGAACCCAACACCTTGCGCGCCTCGGTCTCGTTGAGATCTGGGGCGGCGGCGGACATGTTTTCCAGCACGGTACGGCTCATGTCTAGTTGGTCGTGCTCCTGCGCGAAGTAGCCGAGTTTCAGCCCATGGCCGTAGCGCACCTCTCCGGTGTCAGGCTGTTCGAGGCCAAACAAAATACGCAGCAGCGTGGTCTTACCCGCGCCGTTCAGGCCGAGAACGACGACACGCGAGCCCCTGTCGATGGCCAAGTCCACCGCGGTGAACACCTCCAACGAACCATACGTCTTCGATAATCCCTCCGCAGTGAGCGGTGTCTTGCCCGCTGGTGCCGGATCGGGCAGATTGATGCTGGCCACCCGGTCTTTCTCGCGTACCCGTTCGGTGTCGTTCAGCAACGCCTCAGCGCGGCGCGCCATGGTGTGCGCCTGAGCCGCCTTGGTGGCCTTGGCGTGCAGCTTGTCGGCGGTGGCCATGAGTTGCGCTGCCTTCTTCTCGGCGTTGGCGCGCTCACGCTTGCGACGTTTTTCATCCAACTCACGCTGATTGAGATAAAGCTTCCAGCCCATTGAGTAGATGTCGAGCGTCTCGCGGTTCGCATCTAAATGAAACACCTTGTTGACGGTGGTTTCCAGCAGTTTCACGTCGTGGCTTATCATCACCACGCCGCCAGGATAGCTCTTGACGAAATCGCGCAACCAAATGATCGAATCGGCGTCCAAATGGTTGGTGGGTTCGTCCAGCAGCAGTGTGTCTGCCTTAGAAAACAGAATGCGGGCCAACTCCACCCGACGCCGCTGCCCACCGGATAACTCATGCAGCGGCTGGCTCATCACCCGATCAGGTAGCCCCAGGTTATGCGCTATCTGTGCCGCTTCGGCCTCGGCAGCGTAACCACCGGCAGCCAGTAATTCGGCTTCAGCACGGGTGTACGAGTTCATCGCCTTGTCACGCGCCTCACCCGTCGCTTCAGACATCTCGACCTCATAGCGGCGCATTCGCTCAAAGATGCCATCCAGCCCACGCGCCGACAGAATGCGTTGCCGAACGGTGACCGAAAGGTCGGATTCGCGCGGGTCTTGTGGCAGGTAACCGATGAGTCCGGAACGTTGCACCGTGCCAGCGGCGGGCAGCCCCTCACCTGCCAGAATACGCATAGTGGTGGTTTTGCCCGCCCCATTGCGCCCCACCACACCGATCTTGTCGCCCGCGCCGACCTGGAAGGATGCGGGTCGCAGCAACAGCTTGGGCCCCGCCCGTACTTCCAGATCTTTGACGCTCAACACAAGGAGCCATCCTACCCGGCGGCTGGCAGACTGAAGCCATGAGCACTACAAAGGCGACGGACACCCCACCACCAACACCGGTACGGCGCTGTTTCGGCGACGGCGACCCGTTGTACGAGGCATATCACGACACCGAGTGGGGACGACCAGTACGCGGTGAAGCCGCACTGCTGGAACGGCTGGTGCTGGAAGGGTTTCAGTCTGGATTGTCGTGGCTGACGATCCTGCGAAAACGCCCGGCATTCCGGGTGAGATTCGCAAACTTCGAGCCGGAGATTCTGGCGGGATTCACCCCCGAAGACATATCCGAGGCGATGCTGGACGCGGGCATCGTGCGTAACCGCCGCAAGATCGAAGCCGCCGTCACCAACGCGCGAGCCGTCGTCCGACTGCATGAGGCCGGACGCGCCTTGACCGACTTGATCTGGGATTACGCTCCCCCATCGCGTTCCGAATCGCAACGCCCGCTGACACCCGCCGACATGGTGGTAGCACCGGAAGCGTATGCGCTTGCCAAGGAGCTAAAACGTCTCGGATTCACCTTCACCGGCCCCACCACCTGCTACTCCATGATGCAAGCCTGCGGCCTAGTGGACGACCACCTGGCAGGATGCCCGATCCGCGTCAACTCCTTCCCGGCGACCGATGCGGGCAAGTGACGCGACGCGGGCTTTTAGCTCTCAACCTATTCGGGGTGGAGCGGTGGACGCTCTGATGATGAGTTCGGGCGTCCCCGTTGATGTCATCGGGCCTTTGCCGTGCTCCAACTGAGCCAGTAACAGCCGCGCCGCCCGCCTGCCGATCTCCTCGAAGTCGACTCGGACGGTGGTCAGCGCGGGTATCCAAAACTCGCTCAACTCCACTGCCTCGAATCCGATGACGGAGATGTCATCTGGTATCCGCAAACCTGCCTCATGAATACGACGCATCGCGCCCATCGCCAGCGTGTCGGAGGCACAGAGCAAGGCGGTGACATCTGAGCACTCCAACAGTCTGCCCATCTGGTGATAGGCGCTGGCAGCACTCACCTGGCATTCGTAAATCGGCGGCGGGGTGATGCCGTGAGCCAGCAGCGCTTCTCGCCAGCCTTCCGTCCTGGTGTGCGGATGACCCGCCGAGAAACGGGCTAGATGATGCACGGTTTGATGTCCGAGGCCGAGCAGATACTCCACGGCCTGCCTGGCACCGGAGCGAGCGTCAAGCGATGCCACCGCCACCTCCCTGGGTGCGGTGGGCGTGGGGCCGGCTACCACACGGGGGAGGTTTTGCGGCAGTGCCACTAAGGCGGCCTCGCCTGGGGTGTCATACTCAAGAACGACCACGCCGGCGACCGGCTGCGCCAGCACGGAATCTATGGCGCGACTCACGTCCGTTTTTTTGTCGGTTTCGACGACCGAAATTATCACCTCGTAGCCCGCGTCGCGCGCCACGTTGATGATGCCTTGGATGGTGCCCGCCGAGCTTGGCTCCGACACCCGGCCCGTCAACACCGCGATGAGCGAACGCTTGCCGGAAACCAATGTTCGGGCAGCGGCGTTCGGGCGATACCCCAACTGCGCTATCGCCCGCAGCACCGCCGCACGCTTTTCTTCCGATACCGGGGTGGAGCCGCTGATTACCCTGGAGACCGTGGGCAACGACACACCCGCCACCTGGGCGACATCGCTCAGAACTGGCGGACGATGCGGGTCACGATTCACGTTTTCAAGACTACTAGAGGTGGTTATGTTTGGGTAGCCACGTCGCAGTGCATTGCGCTAATTCGCGCTGAAAACGCTGCCACCTGGCGAAATGCCTACTGGAATGGGTCAAGCGCGGGCCGAATCTGGTTTTGCCCCTATTTCGCGTCAAATGTCCCGAAAGGCTTGACAGCCGCTTTGATATACGTTTTCATAGAGGCAGGACGTAGCCGTCCCACAATCCGCCCAGGGGGCGCGCCATGGGGTGTTCCCCCAACCGTTCGAGGGAGCAAAGATGCGAAACTCGCATAAAATCCGCTTAGTCCCCTGCCTGGCAGCAGCGATGCTGGCTGGGCTGGTCGGCTGTTCATCTGGTGACGACGGCACGACGCCGCAGACCACCACCGATGCGCCTGTCAGTTTGCGAATGACCGTATGGACCGGAAATGAAGCACACCTGGCCATCTTCAACGGCATCGCAGACGCCTACATCGCAGCCAATCCGACCAAGGTTTCATCCATAACCTTTGAGACGCTGCCATACGACGACTACATGCAAACCTTAACCACACAAATTGCCGGTGGAAACGCCCCGGATCTGGCTTGGATATTTGAGACCAGCGGCCCGGAGTTCGTCGAATCAGGCATTCTCACCGACCTCACCCCAACCTTCTCAAATGTGGCTGGTTACAATCTGGACGACCTACTCAGTTCTGCCACCGCACTTTGGAGCAGCGGCAACGCGCTTTACGCCTACCCATTCTCCAACTCGCCCTTCGGCGTACTGGTGAATGAGTCCATGCTCAGCGCCGCCGGGCAGAAGCTCCCGAGCGAACTCATCGCCGAGGGTAACTGGACCTGGGACGCGCTGCGCGACATTGCCGCTGGTGCCGCCGCAGCTTCTGGTAAGGAAGGTTTCTACTTCGTCGGTTTTGAGAACTACAGCGCATGGCAGTATCTGGCAGAAGCTTGGAGCGCCTGGGGCGCTACCCCATGGGATGCCTCCGGAACCACTTGCACCTTTAGCGACAAAGCGATGGTTGACTTCATGACGTGGTACCACGACGCCGTATACGTCCAGGGTGCCGCCCCTGAAGCCGGCGTGGTCGCCGATTTCTACTCCGGTGGCGCGGCCATGATGATGGCGCAAATATCGCGGGTAGCGAGCCTAGACGACTCCT
>JAIRRM010000204.1 GCA_031255975.1 Propionibacteriaceae bacterium
CACAGTGGCACGATAGGTCGCAACGCACCTATCTGAGCTACACAGGCCGTATCCACTCCCCTCACGACTTAACGATGACTCGGCATTGGAGGTTTAAGCCATGCCCGCCGACAAACAAAGCGTCCTGAATCGAATCCGGTGTGGACTGCTCTACAGCGAGAGCGAATCCGCCTTCCTTAGAAACGAGCGACGGGCCGACCTCATTTTCAGCTATAACCACACCCCCCCTGCCGCCGAACAGCGCCGTCAGGAACTGCTCCGGCAAATCTTCGGGTCGCTCGGCGAACGGGCGGTGATCCTGCCGCCGTTCCACGCCGCCTATGGCTCCAACGTCCACATCGGTGACGACTTCTACGGCAACACCAACCTCACCTTCGTAGACGATGTGGAGATCAACATCGGCGATGGCGTAATGATCGCCCCATCGGTCACCATCGCCACCACCGCTCACCCAGTACATCCGGACCTCCGCGTGGACTACAACCGGTTTTCGCTGCCCGTGGTGATCGAGGACAAAGTCTGGATCGGGGCAAATACGGTTGTGTTGCCCGGAGTTCGCATCGGTTATGGGTCGGTAATTGGGGCAGGCAGCGTCGTCACCCACGACATTCCGCCGCTGGTGGTCGCCGTTGGCGCCCCGTGCCGCGTGTTGCGACCAATCACCGACGCCGACCTAACCGAACGCTCCGGAGCGTGAACAAGCCACACATCGTTGTCGTATAAACCCGGTAAGGGCGAACAAAACAAGAAGTTACGCGGTGCCCGCCCGGTATAGGGGCTACTTGGCCACAGTGTAGAAGCAAACCTTCGGAGAGACGATCTCCCCCGCGGCTTTCAGTGCCTTGATGGCCTTGTCCACTTCTGCTTTGTCGACACCAAGCTGGGCGGCCACCTCGGCCGACTTCAGCGGTTTCTCACTCTTGGCGAAAACCTCCAGCACATCTTCTTTGGTGGCCATCGTTCATCCTCTCAACCGACCAGCCGAAACAGCGCGTACCCCAGTAATGGAACACAGCACAGCAGCAACCCTACCTTGTTGATCCACGAAGAATCTCGCAGTAGCGCAACATACTCCCGAAGCGTCGCAGAGGGCCAAAAGTAGCTGGCGGTGGCGGCACCTACCGCCTGACCGGGCAGTCCGGCCCGCCGCATCAAAGTGGCGGCCCGGAAGGCGTGGAAGTTATTGGTCACAGCGACCACTCGTCCGGTGACCTTGTGATATGTCAGCAGCACCTTGGTGTTCAGGATGTTCTCCCAGGTGGTACGGGATGCCGTCTCTCGTACCACTTCGGCGACGGGAATGCCGTGCTCCACGAGATATTCAGCCATGGCATCCGCCTCAGCTCGCGGTTCGTCCCGCCCCTGGCCGCCAGAGACCACCAATAGTGGCGTCAACCCCGCCGCCCGCGCGTTGCGGTACACCATCCGCCCCAGATCCAACCGGTTGGCGAGCAGCGGCGTCACCCGTCCATCGATCAGCCCTGATCCGAGCACCACCACCGCCGCCTCCGCCTTGGCCCTGCGCTTGGTGAACCACAGGTAAGTGGACGAATACAGCAAATAGGCCAAGAACCCGAAACTCAGGTACGCCAGCGGTAGGCCGAGCAGGAACATCCAGCTAAACACCACCACAAAATCGAGAAACACCACCAAGATGCCGCAACCGATATAACAGAACACCCCGATACCCGCCAACAGTGAGAGCGAGTTGTTCAGCGAGCGACCTTCGCGGCGCAACATGGTGACACCGTTGAGCAACAGCGCAACTCCCAACGCGATCATCATCGCCACCAGCAGAAAGAATAACGCCAGAAACACCAGCGCGCCGGCGCTTCCGTCCAGCCGCTCCAAGGCGGCCACAAACCTCAGCAACCCAGCCAGTGCCGCCACCGTAATCGCCGCCAACAGCGCGTTCGCGGGCCACAAGCGGCGTGGTTCAATGGCGATGCCGACCACGGCGGCGACTACCAACACCCCGCAGGCGATCCACCACCACATAGCAACAACCCTATCCAGTCAACGCATATAAAACGGTGGGAACCGGCAAAATCATTCCAGGTAATCCCGGAGCACCTGAGAACGCGACGGATGACGCAGTTTGCTCATCGTCTTGCTCTCGATCTGCCGGATACGCTCGCGCGTCACCCCGTACACCTTGCCGATCTCGTCTAAAGTTTTGGGCTGGCCGTCGGTGAGGCCGAAACGCATCTGCACCACACCAGCCTCCCGCTCGCTCAACGAGTCGAGCACACTGTCGAGTTGCTCTTGAAGCAGGGTGAAGTTGACCGCCTCAGCGGGCACGATGGCCTCGGAGTCTTCGATGAGATCACCGAACTCCGAATCGCCGTCTTCTCCGAGCGGAGTGTGCAGGCTGATCGGCTCGCGGCCATATTTCTGCACCTCGATGACCTTCTCAGGGGTCATGTCGAGTTCTTTGGCCAATTCCTCTGGCGTCGGCTCGCGACCGAGATCTTGCAACATCTGGCGTTGCACTCTGGCCAGCTTATTGATTACCTCAACCATATGTACCGGGATACGGATGGTGCGGGCCTGGTCGGCCATGGCGCGCGTGATCGCCTGCTTGATCCACCAAGTCGCGTATGTGGAAAACTTGTAGCCCTTGGTGTAGTCGAACTTTTCGACCGCTCGGATCAAACCCAGGTTGCCTTCCTGGATGAGGTCGAGGAACAACATGCCCCGACCGGTATAACGCTTGGCAAGGCTCACCACCAGACGCAGGTTGGCTTCCAGCAGATGATTCTTGGCCCGACGACCATCTTCGATGATCCACTCGTAATCGTCGCGCACGGCGGCGGAGCACTTGAACGACGGGTCGCGTAGCCGTTCCTCGGCGAACAGCCCAGTCTCGATGCGCTTGGCGAGATCGACTTCCATCTCGGCGTTCAGCAGCGCCACCTTGCCGATCTGTTTCAGATAATCCTTCACCGGATCAGCGGTGGCACCAGCGGAAGTAACCTGCACCTCCGGCTCGTCGGAGTCGTCGGAGTCGGACACGGAGAACCCGCCCAGATCCTCCCCGGCGGCCCCCTCCACCCCATCGGCGAGCAGTTCCGCTTCCTCGCGTTCGGTCTCGCTCGGTTCAAAGTCGGAGTCGTCAATGTCGTCAAGGGTGCGCTTGCGCCCCACCGCCACCACCAACTCATCACCGTCAACCTCAGCCTCTGTCGGGTCGAGACCGCTGATGACATCCTCAATGGTCGGCTCTGCCACGTCTTCCGCGGGCTCTACCTCATCGCCGGGCTCAACCACGGCAGATTCCGGCTCAATGACAGTGGTTTTGGGAGTCGCTTTCGCGGGCTTTTTAGCTGGCACTGGTGCCCTTTCTGATAGTGCGGCGACCGGCTCTTGGGTGCACAAAGGCGCGCCGCTGTCAAGAGCCTGTGAAATAGTGCCACAACTAAGCCCGCAAATCAAACCACCATGGCAAACCGGGGTCCTCAACCGGGCCCGCTTTCGCTGACAGCTAACACGCCCGCATACCTGGAATTAACCACAACTCTCAATCGTTGCAATCCTGCGTCCCCAACACGCAGGACGACAACGGCTGATGAAAGCAGACTTAGTGAACAACGCCACCGACAACACTGCTCGTGACAGCGTAGGAGCCTACCTGGATGCGATCTCCAAGACTCCGCTGCTCACCGCGGCAGAAGAAGTGCAACTCGCCCGCACCATTGAGACCGGTACGTATGCCGAGATGATGCTGCGTGGTGAAGCGGAACGCAACCTGCAGCTAGACGATGACGAACTACAGCGGTTGATAGCCGACGGCAAGGAAGCGTTCCACCGTTTCGTACGGGCGAATCTACGTTTGGTGGTATCGGTGGCCCGTAAGTACGGATACACCGGAATGCCTTTGGCGGACATCATCCAGGAGGGCAACACCGGGCTGATTCGCGCGGTCGAAAAGTTCGACTACACCAAGGGTTTCAAGTTTTCCACCTACGCGACCTGGTGGATACGCCAGGCGATCAGTCGGGGATTGGCCACCTACGGCCGCATCGTACGTCTGCCGGTGCATATCGCCGAACAGATCAATCAGGTCTCTGCGGCACGGCGTAACCTCAGCCAGAAACTCGACCGAGAGCCGACATACTCTGAGATCGCCGCCGAACTGGACATGGATGCCGCCGACGTAGCCGAACTGCTGCGCCTTGCCCGTGAGCATGTGAGCCTGGATGCCCCGATAGACGAAAGCTCCAACACGGTGCTCGGCGACCTGATCGCCGCGCCGAGTGGCACAGAAGCGGATTCCGAATTGATGAATCACGCGGAACGCGCCGAGTTGGACTCGCTGCTCGGCGAACTAGATGAGCGTTCCGCCGACATTGTGCGCCGCCGCTACGGGCTCTACGGCAATAGTCAGGAAAAGCTACAGGACATCGGCGACAGTTGGGGGATCACCGCAGAGCGGGTGCGCCAGTTGGAGCGGGAAGCGTTGAAACGGCTGCGCGCCAAGGTGCTACAGACAGCCGCCGCCTGACGAGCGACCCCTTGGCGGACACTGCGTCGATAGGCGATCTCGACAACCAGAAAGCCCCGACCATACCGCTAGGTATAGCCGGGGCTTGTTGGTTGCGGTGGGGCGCTTACTCGGCCGGTTCGGCGCAGCAGCTATCGCCAGCTTTCTCCGGCTTGTCGCCGCAGCACTTATCGCCTTCTGCCTCCGACTTGTCGCCGCAACATTTATCGCCGGTTTCCTCCGACTTATCGTCGCAGCACTTATCGCCTTCTGCCTCGGCGGACTTTTCGCCACAGCAGCACTTATCGCCTTTGGCGGAGATTTTCTCCCCGTCGCCGTCGAGCTTTTCTTTGATGTCGCCGACCTTCTCGACGGCGAAATCCTTCGCGTCGGAGAGCTTTTCGCCGACCTTGTCCATGAAAGCGTCGATCTTGCCGCCTTCCGCTGATTCGCGCTTCACGTAATCGATGCCTTCGCCGATCTTATCGCCTACACCTTCAGCGATATCCTTGAGCTTGTCAGTGATACCCATGTCTGCTCGCCTTTCTGCTAGCTGGGTTAGCACCTTCCATCGTACTCGCAGTCGGGGTTATTGGACGCTAAACCAAAGTGGTGAGAAGTTGCGAGACGACGCGGCGCAACCGTTTCTCGGAGACCGGCATCGCGGTGCCGAGCCGCTGCGCGAACACCTGCACCCGAAACTCCTCGATTAGCCAACCGATATCATCCACCTCGTCCGGCACCGGATGGCCCGGCGGCAGCGCGTCCAACAACTCCGCGTACACATCCCGCATCTCATCCACCTGTGCCATTCGAGGCCCGTCAAGCGCGGGGTTGGCATGTAGCGTCTCCAAACGCAGCAACGCAGCTTTCAGATAACGGGGCAGGCCGCTAAACCATGGGTCACGTACTTCAGCGATGAAACCGGGAAAGATCAACTCGGCCAGTTGAGCGGTTATGTCCGCGTACGCGGGGTGTGAACGGGCGATGCCGTCCAGCTTTCCTCGCACCTCTCGGACGGTTTGTAACGCCAGCGCGGCGGTGGCCACCACACGGCGGGTCTGATCGGCCTGCTCCTGCCTTACCTGGAGTGCCAAAGCGTCGTACGCGGCTTCGTCGCGTACCCGTGCCGGATCGCCATAACCGTGAACCAGTTGGGTAAGCGCTTTGCGATGGGCGTCCCGTAGTGCGGCGGCCGT
>JAIRRM010000205.1 GCA_031255975.1 Propionibacteriaceae bacterium
CCTTGTTGGCCAGCGCCAGTGTCTTGCCGCTTTCCAGCGTCGCCAGGGTGGCGATCAGCCCCGCGGCCCCGGTGATGGCGTTCAACACCACGTCGGCGGCATCGTACGAAGCCGCCGCAGTGATACCTGTCTCGCCTGCCGTCAATCTAAAGCTGGGCGGCACCCCGCCCCGCGCGAGCGCCACCTCACGTAACGCTTCCTCAAAACCCGGAAGCGCGTTCTCGTCGGCCAGCGCAACCAATTCCGGCGCGAACTCCATCACCTGCTCGGCGAGCAATGCCACATTGGTACCACCGGCTGCCAGCGCCACCGCCCGTAGTTCGTTTGGATGGGCGCGTATCACCTCCAGCGCCTGAGTTCCTATGGAGCCGGTAGCCCCCAGCACGCAGACCCTTCTCATGGCACCCGCCTTCCCTTAAGCGGTCACCCCTTTGAGACGCCATCAAGGCGAACCATCAGGGTTCACGACCCAGGTTACTCCGGCGTCACCAGCCGTTCCTCCAGCGCCATCCGCATATCGTCCGGCAGTGCCTGTGGCGTACCCCGCTGATCGGCGGACACCACCACCGACTGCGCTCGCGCCAACACCGCGTTACCGGCCTCAGGGTCAATCACCTCCGCCTGATAGGTGATCGACGAAACCCCCACCTTGATCGGCGCGGTCACCAGCACATACGGGGTGAGCCGGTGACTCAACTGGGTGATGTACTTCACATCCTGCCTGGCCAACAGCCAAGTGATGTACTCGGTAGGCATCTCACCCTCGCCCCAACTGGAGGTGCCGATACGGGCCATCTTGCCCGACGCGGTGGTCATCGCGGCGATACGGGCCTCCTGGATGAAGTCGAAGAACCGCACGTTGTTGATGTGGCCGTACGAATCGAGATCCGACCAGCGCGGGTAGAACTCGTAGCGCTCCCCCTCGCCGTGCAGATTGGCGCTCGGCATCTCTCGGAAAGGCGAGGTGGACACGAAATCGGCCTCCAGGCCGCTCCGCTCGGCATCACTCAGCCGTCGCGGCAACCGCGTCTCGAAATCGTATGGGCAACAGGTGTTGCGGCTGCGCGCTGCCAGATGCGGCCCGTCATAAAGCTGCATCGCCAGCACAAATCGCGCCGCACCCAACTCAGAGACCACTACTTCGACCCGCAGCGGCTCGGCCGAATACGGAATGGAGCGGGCGAACTCGACCTGGTTCTCGACAACGACGTATCCATCCACCAGCATTCCTGCGGCTGAGCCGGAGCAGATGAACTGGGTACGAGCTTCCTGGAAATACTCAGCGAAGGCGGTGTTATTGGCATGGCCCTGGGCATCCAGATCGGTCCAGCGGCGCTGTACGGTGGCGTGGAAACTCATTTGCTGAAGTTTACTCTCCGGTCTCATTCGACGCCGACAACTGTTTCTCTGATAAGAACGGCACCGTGGAGCCGGTCTCGGCGTAAATATCTTCAATGATGGGCGCAAAATGTGTCAGCACATTGGTGCGACGTACTTTCAGGCTAGGTGTCAACTCATCGAGTTCAAGCGACAATTCACGGTCTAGTATCACGTACTTCTTGACACTCTCCCAGCGCTCCAGCCTCTCGTTGGCGCGACGGATGCACCGGTCGATAGACGCCCGGATCTCCGGCAACCGTGTCAGTTCGGCGTAACTCATGCCGCTCTTGCCGCGTCGTTTTGCCCAGGTGTCCAGCGAGTCACGGTCGAGGATGACGAGCGCCGAGGCGTACGAGCGTCCTTCGCCGAGCACTATCGCCTGCGCCGCGTATGGGGTATTCGCCATGATGGCGTTCTCCACTTTTTGCGGAGCAATGTATTTGCCGTTGGAACTCTTCAGCACATCCTTTTTGCGGTCGGTGATACGCAGATAGCCGTCGGCGTCGAGTTCGCCGATGTCACCGGTGTGGAACCAACCGTCTTGGAACGTCTCAGCCGAGACCTCGGACAGATTGTGATAACCGTGCGCCACGATGGGGCCGTTGATGAGTACCTCGCCGTCAGCGGCGATACGAACCTCCACGCCGGGCAGCGGCTGGCCCACAGTGCCAAAACGCGGCTTGGTGGGGTGATCGACGGCGGCGATGGCGGACGTTTCCGTGAGTCCGTATCCCTCCACCAGTGTGATACCAGCAGAGTAGAACCACTCCTGCACCTGGGTGGAAAGCTTCGCCGAACCGGAAACCATGAACCGCATCCGGCCGCCGAGCTTGGCCTTCAGCTTGGAGTACACCAGTCGATCGGCGATTTTGTATTTCAGCCCCAACAGCACCGGCATCCGGCGTTCTTCCATTCGGTAGCTACGAGAGTCACGCCCCACGGCGAACGCCCAGCGGCTGATGCGCCCCTTGAGACCCCGCTTCGGGTACATCGTCATCACGGCGGCGCGGATCTTCTCGAAGATGCGCGGCACACCCACCATCACCGTCGGCTTCACTTCGCCGACACCCTGCACGATGCGATTCACCCGGCCATCAATGGCCGATTCGGTGCCCACCGCGATCTGCGCCGAGAGCAGGTCGCGCCCGAACACATGCGCCAGCGGCAACCAGATGTAAAGCATGTCGCCCTCATTGATGATGTCGTGGGCGTCCACGGCGACACCTTCGTACGTCCACGAGCCATGGCTGATGCGCGCACCCTTCGGAGTGCCCGTGGTGCCCGAGGTGTAGATGATGGTGGAGATGTCGTCGCGCTCGATAGCGGCGATGGACTCGCCCACCTCGCCGGGGTGCTTGTCGTTATACACCTCACCGCGCAGTTCCAAATCGTCGTAACGCACCACGCGCGCGTCCACATACCGCCCTGGTTCGCGGTCATCGTCGATGAGGACGATGCAGCGCAGTTGCTTGTCCAAAGCCGGGCGGCCCAGCACCTTGGCGAGTTGCTCGGAGTTCTCCACCACGCAGAACACCGCGCCGGAATCGGTGAGGATGAACTCCTCATCCTCGGCCTTGGTGGACGGGTAGACGGTGGTGGTGACGGCACCGCAACAGGCGATGGCAAGGTCAATGAGCACCCATTCGATACGAGTGGAACTGGCTAGCGCCACCCGCTCCCCTTTGACAAGCCCGAGGTCGAGCAGCGCCCCGGCCAGCGCGTCTACTTTTACGCGCGCCTGCTCCCAGGTGAGCGTCAGCCACTCCTCCGGCTCGGTCCTCGCCGGATAGTAGTACGCCACTTTGCGCGGCGACACCGCCACCCGGCGGCGGAACATGGCGGGATACGACCGCTCCGAGGCCACTATCAATTCTGTACGGGTGTTAGCCATTTCCGTCCTCCTATCACCCATTGCGCGGTGATGACCCGGCTGCGTCGGGCCACGCTGCCGCAATAATTCCCGCGTAGGTTCCAGGCTGAGAATCCGTATCCCCCGACCTGGTTTCACAAACCCGGAACCTACGCTTACGTAACTATAACCTACGACTTCGTAGCTTTGCGGTAACCGTATTTCACCAATAAAGGAGTCGCCCATGTCTTTGTATGTTTCCTACAATCAAACCACGCTACCTCGCACGATAAAGTCGACTTAATTGTCGCGCATCACCAAATCGCTGGAGGGTTCCCGATGGCAGCATCTCGCTCGTATGCCCACCTCTTTCGGGAACGGGTGTCCGCCACCCCGACTGGAACCGCCTTCATCGTTCCGAGCTATACCGAACCCGAAGAGTGGACATCGCTCAGTTGGGCCGACTCCCAAAAACAAGTGGATCGGCTCGCCGCTGGACTGCTGGCTTTGGGGGTGGCACACGGCGACCGGGTGGCGTTGGTGTGCAGCACTCGCGTCGAATGGATTCTCATCGACTTGGCGCTTGCCAGTATCGGTGCCGTCACCACCACCATCTACCCGTCTACCAACGCAACCGACGAGAAGCACATTTTGATGGACTCCGGCGCGATGATGGTGGTGGCAGAGAACTGGACACAGGTGCTGAAGGTGCGGCACGATCCAGACCTGGATTCCCGCATCCAAGCCATCATGCTCATTGACGATGACCGCCCCGGTGATGCGGCGGCAGATCCCCGCATTCTGTCGTATGCGAGCGTGGCTTCCCTTGGCGACGCACAACTGCGCTCCCAACCTGAGTGTGTGAGCACCGCTCTTGACCAGGTGCACCCCACCGACCTCTCTACCCTCATCTACACCTCTGGCACCACCGGTACCCCGAAAGGGGTGGAACTCACCCACAGCGCCTGGACGTTCGAGGCCGCCGCCGTACAGCAGCGGGATTTCGTCTACGACACCGACCGGATGTACCTCTGGCTGCCGCTGGCGCATGTGTTCGGACGCGATCTACTCGCGGTGCAGTTGCTGGTCGGGTTCGAGACCGTCGTTGACGGTCGGGTCAACCGTATCGTGGCCGGTATCGGCGAAACGTCACCTACCATCTTCGTCGGAGTACCCCGTATCTTCGAGAAGGTACGCGCCGCGGTGATGACGATGTACCCGAAGCGAGGCCTCAAGGGGCGCATCAGCCACTGGGCCTTCGCCGTAGGTCGGGACTCCCGCGAATACCGGCTGGCGGACAGGCGAATGCGCCCCAGCCTGGCGGCGCGTTACTTCATTGCCGACAAGTTGGTGTTCCGTAAGCTGAAGGCAAAACTGGGTGGCCGGATGCGGCTGATGATCTCCGGTTCTGCGAAGCTATCCGCCCAGGTGCAGGAGTGGTTCTACTCGGCTGGGCTCACCCTCATTGAAGGGTACGGCCTCACCGAAACCGCCGCCATCACCTGAGTGGATGACAACCGCGAACCGCATTTCGGCACCGTGGGCAAACCGCTGCCGGGAGTGGATGTCCGTATCGCCGCCGACGGCGAGGTGTTGGTCAGGGGTGGTAACGTCGCCCGCGGCTACCGCAATCTGCCCGCAGCCGACTCCGAGTCCTTCGTGGACGGCTGGTTCCACACTGGCGACATCGGTGAGTTCACCAAAGACGGCGCGCTCCGTATTACAGACCGCAAAAAGGATCTGCTGAAGACCTCGAACGGCAAATATGTGGCTCCGCAGAAGGTGGAAACCGCCATCATGGCAAATACCCCTTACGCCGCCCAGGCCATCGTCATCGGCGAAGGCCACCCGTACTGCGCCGCCCTGATCGTGATGGACCGCGACTCACTGACCGCCTGGGCCAAACGGCGCGGCAAAGGCAGATTGGATTTCGCCGAACTGACGGCGCTGCCCGAGATCAGAGCGTCTATCGACCGCTGTATCCGCCGCGCCAACCGCAGACTAGAACAGTGGGAAACCGTCAAGAAATACGTAATTCTTGAGCGCGAACTCACCCTGGAATCTGGCGAACTGACCCCCAGTCTCAAAGTACGCCGTAGCAGGGTACTGGAGCATTTCGCGGCTATGACGGAGGCCATCTACGCAGAGCATTCGCCTATCCCCTTCGTGACGGAAAAAGACGACAGTAAACATTGATGACGTTGTGAGCACACGCTTCACGTAATGAAGCGTCAATCCGCATCTAAAGAGAAGCCGGAGTTCGGCCCCGGCCCGGCATCGTAGACTCTACGAGTGCTCGTCGATCTCAGCCCGCTGACGCTTGCGCTGCTGTGCCTGGTGGCGCTCGCCGCCGGTTGGATCGACTCGGTGGTGGGTGGCGGCGGTGTCATCCAGCTTCCCGCGCTGCTGTTCGGGTTGCCCACCGCCCCGGTGGCGCTGGTGAGTGGCACCAATAAGTTGTCCAGTGTCGCCGGAACCGCGAGCGCCACCGCCACTTACTTGCGCAAGATACGGGTGGATTGGGCAGTTGTCAGCGTAGCGATGGCGCTGGCGTTTGTCGGTTCCTCCATAGGCGCCAGACTCATCTCACTGCTACCGCGAGTGGCGTTCACTCCCATCGTCGCCGTAGCGGTGGCCGCCGTCGGGATCTACGCCTGGTGCCGACCAGAACTCGGAGCCGAGACCGCACTCCGGCATGGGCGTGCGAAACTGCGGTGGTGGGCGGGCGGTATCGGATTCGTAGTTGGAGTCTGGGACGGCATGGTAGGCCCCGGCACCGGTATCTTTTTGTTGGTCGCTTTCGCGGCTTTGCTCGGCTACGGCTTCTTGGAAGCCACCACTATGACCAAACTCGTCAACCTCACCACCAACGTCGCCGCACTGGTGGTGCTGGGCTCACAAGCCAACATCAGTTGGGGGCTCGGTGCCATGATGGCCGCCTGCAATCTGACCGGCGGCTTCATCGGTGCCCGGATGTCCATCACCCGTGGCAACACCTTCATCCGCAAGGTGTTCCTATTCACCGTAGTGGTGGTTGAGGCGAAGTTACTTTATGACACCGCCCGGCTCATCCTCAACTAGTGACTAGCGCCACAAAGGTTGAGCCCCGTGCCTTAAGGACACGGGGCTCAACCTTGATACGCCAACTAGGCGGTTGGCGGCTGTGTCGGAGGAACCGGCGGCTGCTGCGGAGGCTGCGGCTGAGCGTAAGGGCCCTGCTGCGGCGGCATCGGGGAACCGGGCTGAGGATAAGGTTGCGGATAACCAGGGGCCATCGGGGCGACCGGGCCATATCCCGTCGGTGCGAACCCGGCGATAGCTTGCGCCTGCCCCTTCGACCCGAGGAAATTGAACGCCGCCACTGCGGCACCGGCGGCAGAGCAGATGAGCGCCATGTAGAAACCGAAACCGCGACCAATAAGCGAACCCAAATCTCCGGCACCCGGATACCAGAACCACGAGATGAGGATGAGCAGGAAACCCCCTCCCAACCCTATGAGCGGAAACAGATAACTGGACTTGCCATCAACGCTCTTCACCACACCGAACAAACTGGACGCGGCGGAAAGAGACCCGGCGAGTGCCAACAGCACGCCGAGCATGCTCGGCCAAACGTCGAAAGCGCCAGCGGACTTATGCACGCCGAAAAGGTCGATCGTGTAATACGGGAACAACCCGAAGATGAAGGTGAGGATGCCCGCACCAGCCACCACAAACTGCAACGGAGAGAACTTTTTGACTGCGTTGATATCAAACTGACTGAAATCGAAACTCACCGGAGCACCCTGCGGCGGCTCAGGCTGACCGGGCTGCGGTGGGAATCCATTGGGAGGGCGGTGGGAATCCATTGGGAGGAGTTGACATATTCGTTAGCGCCTTTCCAGGTCGGGCGGCGGCTGAGACGATTACCGCCTGGACGGCTCAGTGCCGTCCTTCCGCAACAGAGTACTACCGAGCACGGTCGTTTTCCGCCATTTTGACGCAAAAGCACAACTGTCCCGCAAAACCACACCCTCGACATTGAAGGGCAAAAACGTCCCGGTACAGCTATACCGAGAATCTACCGCTTGAACCGCATGGCAGGATAGGCCCATGGGAATCGCGCTGACAAGTGATGACCGGGTGTTGTTTTTCGGAGACTCGATCACCGAAGCCGGTCGGAACCGTGACAACGACGCCATACTCGGCAACGGGTACGTGACGCTGATCGCCGAAGCTTTGAACGGGCTACTGCCCGGAATCGACTGCCTCAACCGCGGAGTGAGCGGGGACGGGGTGCTCGACCTGGCGCGCCGCTTCCAATCCGATTGCCTGGCACCAAAACCCACCGTGGTTTCGCTCATGATCGGAGTGAACGACATTTGGATGGGATTGGAACTCGGCGTCGGAGCCACCGCTGCCCGTTATGAGGCAGAGTTAAACACGATGTTGGCCCGTCTCACCGAACACGGCATCCGACTGGTGCTGATGGAGCCGTACCTGGTCGCCACAGATCAATACTTGCTGACCTGGCGCGCCGATCTGGATGCGCGCATTCACGTCATCCGCCGACTGGCCGAGAAGTACGCCACGGTGCTGGTGCCTACCGATGCCGCGATGAACTCTCAGCCCGATACCACCGAGGACGGGGTACACCCCACCGAGTTGGGGCATCGGTTGCTGGCCGCCGCCTGGCTTGAAGCGGTCGCACCGGGAAGCAACGCGCGCTAACCCCAGCATCATCGGTTTGGCGACAAGATGCTATGACTGGTAGCCTTGCTGCTTGCGTTTAGGCATCATCCAACGGTAGAGAAGGCAAACCCAGTGGCGAATATCAAGTCGCAGAAGAAGCGCGTCAAGACCAATGAGATCGCGCGGCAGCGTAATAAGGCTGTGAAGAGCGAATTGCGTACCCATGTGCGCGCCGCCCGGGCTGCTATCGCGGCGGGCGACGCCGAAGCAGCCGTTACGGCGGCTCAGGTGGCCACCCGGGCGCTGGACAAGGCCGTGACCAAAGGGGTCATCCACCCAAACCAGGCCGCCAATCGCAAGTCGGCCATCGCCAGTGCTGCCGCCGCACTATAAGCGGCAACCGAGCATAAGGCTTCACTACAACCGGTCGTGTATCTCACGGCCGGTTGTTGCTGTATCCGAGCCGCCGCAGATATGGCACACCCCTTGGCTGGCCTGTCAGTAGATCTCACGAGCGTAGTCGATGTCAAGCAGCGCCTTCTCTAGCGCGAACCCTTTATCGACGGCGGCACCTTTGACGGCGGCGTCCGCCTGGGAGGCCACCCGCAACGCCGCCGCCACACCACGCGGCGACCAGGTACGAGCCTGCTGCGCCAGGGTACGCAGCTTCCACTCCGGCACCCCGACTCTGACAGCCACCTCCCGCTGTGGCAACTGCGAGCCGCGTAACTCCATAAATCTGCCCAGCGAGCGCAGCCCGGAGGCGATGGCAGACACTATCTCACCACCGGTGGCTCCTCGCTCCAGCGCCCAGCGCAACTTGGTGAGCGCCACGTCAGTCTGACCGGCCATCACGGCGTCAGCGACGGCGAAGCCGCGTACCCCAGCCTGCCCGGTATAGTAGCGCCCCACCATTTCGGCGGTGAGCCTGGCACCCTCCCAATCGCTCGCCAACTGCGATACGGCGGCGCTCAACTCCGTGAGTTTGGTTCCCACCGCCTCCACCAACGCCCGAGCAGCGGCGGTATCCATCTGAACTCCCAGTCGCCCCGCCTCGCTCACTACGAACTCTGGAAGTTGCCAAGCCTTCGGCACCTCAACCTGCGCCCTCTCAGCCCCTGCGGCTTCCGCTCGACCGATGAGAGCCTTCCCAACTTCGCCGCGATGTACCAAAATGAGGCACAACGCATCACCCGGTGCCGCGACGGTATGCAGCACTTCGTCCAACTGCTCTGCGGCGAGCATGGCGTAATCACGCACGATCACCACCGCGGCCGGAGCGAACAGAGAACCGCCAATCACCTCGGAGAACCGCCCGGAGGCCAGGTCGGCAGCGGAAAGTTCGGTGACCTCGGCACCTGGTATTTCAGCCAGCGCAGCTCGCACCCGCTCATCTACCCGTCGCCGCACCAGTAGTTCGTCGGTGCCAACGACCAACAGGGTGGTACCGAATGCGCTCATGTGACTATCCTGCCAGTTGCCACCGACAAACCCGTCAGCGTCGCCGCAAACCGCACCAGTCACCCACTGTCGAATCGGTTTTATGGCGGACGTCTCCGCGGTATCACCAAGACGGAGTCACCGGCGAGACCCACCGCCACCGCGCCGTCCTGGTCGGTACGCCACACCTGAGTTCCGGCACCGATCAGAATACCGATGGTGCGACTGGAAGGATGCCCGTAGCCGTTGTCCACCCCAACGCTGGCAACCGCCACTTCGGCGCGGGCCGCCGCCAGAAACGCCGCACTCTGGTTCGCCGATCCGTGATGTGGCACCTTGATTACGACCACATCCGGTACCCCGCCGGCGGCGAGCAGGGCCTCCTGTGCCTCGGGTTCCGCATCGCCGGTGAGTAGCACACTCAACCCCCGGACATACGCCACCCCGATGGTGCCCGCATTGTTCTCCTGCGGGTCTTCGCCGTCGCCACTGGCCCGGACGGCGAACGGTGGCCCGCTGGCCAACGTCTCCCAGATGATGCTTCCGACCGTGATCCGCTGCCCGGTTCGTGCGAGCAGCACCTCCGGATCGCCGCCGATGAAAGCGGCTGTAGCGGTGACCTGGGCGGTGCTCAACCCGGCTCGCAGCAACGCGGTGCCGACCCGATA
>JAIRRM010000063.1 GCA_031255975.1 Propionibacteriaceae bacterium
CGAGCCGGACGGCGGCGCGATATACGTAGACGGGCGCAACGCCGCCGAGTATTCGCGCGAGGATCTGCGCGGGCTGTTCGGCATGGTGCTGCAGGACGCGTGGCTCTACAACGCCACAATCATGGAGAATATCCGATACGGCAATTTCGACAAGAGCGACGCGGAGGTCGTCGAAGCCGCGAAAGCCGCCCGCTGCGACGAATTCACAGAACGACTGCCCGGCGGCTACAACATGGTTATAAGCGAGGACGCGGGCAATATCTCGCAGGGCCAAAAGCAGCTTTTGACCATAGCGCGCACCTTCCTCGCCGACCCGCCGATCCTCATATTGGACGAGGCGACGAGCTCCGTCGACACGCGCACGGAGATACTCGTGCGCCAAGCCATGACGCGGCTTCTGCACGGTCGCACGAGCTTCGTCATAGCCCATCGCCTATCAACGATAAAGGATGCCGACACGATACTCGTCATGAACGACGGAGACGTCATCGAGCAGGGGACGCACGAAGAACTGCTCGCGCGGGGCGGGTTCTACACGGAGCTTTATATGAGCCAGTTCTTGGGTGAGGATGAATAGCGCCTATCGCTACGTGCGGTAGCGCGCGTTGACCCTTACGTAGTCGGGCGTCATGTCGCAGCCGTAGGCGATCGCGCCGTCCGTACCCTGATTCAGGTCTATGAGGATGTGCACCTCTTTCTGAGACAGTATTTTTTTCGCCATGTCCTCATCGAACAGGCAGGCGACGGAGCGCCGGCAGACGTCTATGCGGCTCTTCCCGGCGGCCAGCGCGATGTCGATGTCGTCCACCTCGAAATCATAATTCGAATAGCCGACGGCGACCAGCACCCGGCCACCTGCCGCGACAAGCTTACCGGTTGGGGTTGCGGCGGTTCCGGCATGGATGGTGTGTGCGGTGGCGGTGTCTGGTGGCAGTGCGATGGCTCCTCCTTTTGCGGGAGTGTCAGGGTAGCCGGTAGCGGCCATGACCACCCCGACGCAAGCCCCATCTCGCCACTCCAATCCGGCGAATCCGGCAAGCGTGCCGGTGGCCGCCGCGTACAACACCTGCCCTAATGGGCTGGCCAACAACGGCAAAATCACCTCGGTTTCCGGATCACCGAAACGGGCGTTGAACTCCACCACACGCAAACCGCGCGAGGTAAGCGCCAGTCCGCAGTAGAGCAATCCGGTAAACGGGGTGCCACGCTCGGCCATCCGGGTGATGGTGGGTAGCACCACTCGTTCCATAACCTGCGCGGTGAGATCGGTGGGTGCCCACGACAACGGGCAGTACGCGCCCATGCCGCCGGTGTTGGGGCCGGTGTCACCGTCGCCGACGCGCTTGAAATCCTGGGCGGCTTGCAGCGGCAGGGCGCTTGTACCGTCGGTGATGGCGAACAGGCTCACCTCGGGGCCGTCCAGATACTCCTCGATCACCACGCGATCACAGGCGGCGGCATGTGCCAGCGCCACGGCGCGATCAGACGTGACCACCACGCCTTTGCCGGCGGCCAGGCCATCGTCTTTCACCACGTAGGGCGCGCCGAAGGCGTCCAACGCGGCGGCGGCCTCGTCTGGGGTGGTGCAGACGTACGACGCGGCGGTCGGCACGCCAGCCTCGGCCATCACCTGTTTGGCGAACGCCTTGGAGCCCTCCAACTGGGCGGCTTCGCGGGACGGCCCGAAGCAGGCGATCCCCGCCGCGCGCACCGCGTCGGCAACCCCGGCCACCAACGGAGCCTCCGGGCCGACCACCACCAGATTCACGTCCAGCGCGGCAGCCAGCGCGGCCACGGCCGCGCCGTCCAGAATATCCACCGGATGATTGCGGGCGAATGCGGCGGTGCCGGGGTTGCCGGGGGCCACATGTACCTCGGTGACACTCGGGTCAGCGGCTATCGCGCGCGCCAGCGCGTGTTCCCGTCCACCAGAGCCGACTACCAGTACTCGCAGTTCTTTCACGGAGCGAGTCTAGTTGACGCACCGACCGGGGTATCGGGTGCTCCATCGGGTGCCCGGGTAGCCTGGATTATCACCGTTCGTCCCTGGAGCACGTCTTCGGTTTTCGCGTAGCTCAGGGGCACGAAGCCGCGCCGCAGCGCTGCGGCGCGAAAACCGGGTTCACGCTCGGCCAACTGGAGACCGCGCCGTAGCAGCAGCGGGATCGGTTTGCGGTGTTTGGTCACATCGCGGCGGAAGCGTCGCCACCAGTTTCCGACACGGCTACGATCCACCCAGATCGGGGTGACCGCCAGGCCACGGGCGAGGCAGGGCCCCAGCAGTTCGGTGGCGAACACCCCCTCGGCGATGACGGGGGTTCCCGGCGCTGGCAGCACAAGTTCCCGTCTTCCCACGGCGCGTGATACGGAGATGTCGTATGCGGGGACGTTCACCCGTCCGATACGTACCAGTTCGGCCAGGGCGTCGGCGGCGGTTTCGGCGTCCCAGGTGCGGGGGTCGTCCCAGTCGATGAAGCCACCGGGCGCGCGGGGCATGTCCGGGGCATCCTCGTCCAGATAGAAATCGTCTAAGCGCAAGATGAAATGCCCAGAACGCAACGCCAGCCGTGATTTGCCGGAGCCAGAAGGACCAGCGAGCAGGAATACCTGCCCGCCCTCAAGGCAGGCCGACCGCTTCATCACCAAGACGACGAGCCGCCGCCACCGAAACCGCCGCCGCCTCCGCCGCCACCACCGGAGGAACTGCCGCCTCCACTGCCAAATCCGGAACCGCCGCTCAGGGCTGCCGATTTCCCGGAGTGGGCGTACGTGCTGCTCGCCGTGATCATGCGCTGCAACGACGAACTCATCGCCACCAGTCCTTCGGAGAAGTTCGCGATGCTGTTATGGCTGTACGGGCTGTAGCCGCGGTACCAACTCGGTGTGTGCGCGTACACGCCTTGCGCGGCAAGGGTGGCGAAGATCTCCGTCCAGCGATCCACGCAGTTGAAGATGATCGCCCAGGGTAGATATTCGCTGAAGATATCCTGCCCTTCTTCCCACCTGATCTGGTCGGCTTCTGCGGTGGTGAGGTACTCTCTGAAGCCTTCCACCTGTGCGCTGACGGCTGATCCAAGCGCGGTACGGTTCGACACCTTGGTTGATATGACCAGCCCGACCAGCCCAACCGCAACGATGGCGGCACCCCACAGGCCGGCTCCTTGCGCGCGCGCCAGTGACACCGCGAACACTCCCACCGCGATCAAGCCGAGGCATACCATGCTGAACATCACCTTGGAAATGCCGGGGAGACCACGGAACCAATGCCGATTTTTCACCACATGACTGTTCAGCTGGTGCTGCACCACCTGAATCTGCTCATACGATTTGGGGCGCTGCAACGTCTTTTTCAAGCTGGAGGTGGCACCGGTGTTCTTGCTAAACATGCCCATCAGCGACGCCTCGTACGGCTGCCCTTGGAACGGTTTTTCGGTGCGGGTGAGCGACCAATCGTCGCCTGCGCTGCTTTCGATCACGTAGTAACCGCGTACCGCCAGATCAACCAGGGTAGCGCTGACGGCGGTCATGCTGAAGCCGCTGGATGAGCCGCTGTTTTGCAATACGGCGGCTTCACCCACCCGTACTCCACGCGGCGGCGTGAACTGGATCGGCACTGTGTCGTACGAGCCAGGGCCGGTGGGTACCAGATGGGCATCCGGCGGGACGTTGCCCGGTGTCTGCCCCAAGAACACCTGGTCGGAGCCAAACTTGCGTTTCGCCCACCCGAACAGCGACACCCCCGCCGCCAGCAGCACCCCGGCACCGGCGGTGTGCGCGGTACCAGGGTTGAGCACATTAGCGGCGCTCCAGTAGGTGCCATACTCTGGGGTGTAGTTGAAGGTGCCCGCCGGATAACCGGCGACTATCTGCAGCCCCTGTCCGGGGTCGAGCTGTGCCGTCGAGACCGTGGCGGTGGGGCCGTCGGTGCTGGATTGACATTCGGTACGGTAACTGGAGCCGTAGTAGCAGGCGGCTTTGATGATGGAGGCGGGGCCACCCGTGATGGTGACCGAAGGGTTCTTGATGGTCAGATCGCCCTGGAGGCCGATGGCGTTCCAGTTGAACTCGTCCATGCCACTTTGTGCGACATTGGGGGCGATCAACCCACGTACGGTATAACGCACCACATAGCTCTGCACGTTGCTGTAGAAGGTGTTCTGGTCGCCGATCTGGTACGTGACCACGGCGTCGCCGGTTTCGTAATGCACGGTCGTGTTGGCACCGGTGGGGCTGGTCACCCGGAAGTTGTCGTATGTGATGATGCGGTAGTCGTTGGAATCCGGTAACTGCATCTCGGTTATGAAGGTGAACACCGGCCCGCGGCCACTACTTCTGGTGAAGTCGAGATCGACGTACATAGTGACATCGGCGGTGCCATTTTGGTTGAGCGAGGCCTCGATGTCGTAGCGTGAGAACACTCGAGCGGTGTCTGCCATCGCGGGGGAGCGCAGCAGCAACGAGAAAGCCACGGAAAGTAGCACAATCAACCCGGCGGCGATTCGTTTCATGGGGGCAAGTCTAGTATTCGTGCAGGTCGGCCCCGGATAATTCGCAGAGTGATACCGAAAGGGAAGGGTGTCGCAGGGGTAGCGACAGTCGATGACCCGGTGAGCCGCAGTGGCTTAGCCCCGATACGCACCTCGCCGGTCAACCGCTGGCGTTGGCAGTCGATGACTCGGTGAGCCGCAGAAGGCTTAGCCTTGGTACCCCATCGCTGCGGCCAGATCGGCCCAAAGGGCATCCAGAGTGGCTTTTGCGGCGGCCCTGGCTCCGGTCAGATCGGCCCGGGATTCGGTGATCGGACGGCGGGCCTCCAGGTAGCATTTCAGTTTCGGCTCGGTGCCGCTGGGGCGCGCCACCACATGCACGGTTTTACCGGTGAACTCCATACCGTCGGTGGGCGGCAGCGGGCCGTCTGGTCGGGTGAGATCCTGCACATACACCGACTCGCCTCCCAGCGCGGTGGGCGGGTTGGCGCGTATGGCGGCCATCATGTCGGCGATCAACCCTAAGTCTTTGACACGGATCGACACCTGAGTGGTGGAGTGGACGCCGTACGCGCGCTCAATCTCGTCCAACCGGTCGCTGATGGTCAACCCCGCGGCTTTCAGTTCGGCGGCCAGCCGTAGCACCAGCAGGGACGCGGAGATACCGTCTTTGTCGGGGGTGAAGTGCGCATCGCAGCAGTAGCCGATGGCTTCTTCGTAACCGAACGCTAGATCGGGCACCCGGCCTATCCACTTGAATCCGGTGAGAGTGCGGCG
>JAIRRM010000122.1 GCA_031255975.1 Propionibacteriaceae bacterium
CATCATTATTCGCCCCCGTCCTATGAAACAAAGCCGATCAGCACAATGCCCAACAGAAAAACAACGTAACCAAAGTGAAAACATACAACCGGCAACAGGATGCATGGTGCCTCCCTCCCCTGTCTGAATTACTAGAATCTCAATTAATTAGATCCCGAAGAAGGCCCATTCCGCCTTCGACTAGCTGCTTCGTCAGTCGGGGTAGTCGAGTCCACGCCACCGATAGCCGCATGGCGCGGCTTTGACAAAAGGTGGGCACCTCTCAAATAAGGTTGGGTTGAATCAGCAGGCCGCTAGCGCATCACGTGATCGGCGAACCAACGCACTAACCGGCGGTTGGGGGCGGCCTCCAAGAAATCGGGGCCGCCTCCGGCGTGACCGGCACCGAGAAGGGTCTCGTACACCAAGTCATCAGGGCCGAGACGGGAGCAGCGCTGGAACTGTTCGTAGCAGGCAAACGTAACCTCCCAGGGCACCAGCGGGTCCTGATCGCCCTGCATGAAATACACCGCGGGAATCGGCTTTTCGGCGGTCACGGCGACGTCCAACCATTTCGCGGGGCTGGCGGCAGCCGCGATCTCCGGATGCTTGTCGGGGGTGCTGCCGAGATACTGCCGTAACATCAGCCGCACACCGACCCTCATGGGGGCGGCGGCTTTACCCATCGCCAACTGGTACATGGCGACAAGGTCGGTGGCGGGGCAAAGCGCGCCGATGGCGCGTATCGTCGGTTTTCGCTCTCCCGGCGGCAGTGCGCCGTCCGGCCCGGCACCTAACCCGGTGAGCAGCGCCAGTGAACCGCCCGCCGAGGTGCCCATCAGGAAGAAGTTATTGACATCCAGGTTGTACTGCCAGGCATGATCGGCGAGAAAGCGCACTGCGGCCGCCACATCTTTCACCGGCTGCGGAAACTTCGCTTTCGGAGCCAGCCGATAGTTCACACTGGCGACGGCGAACCCGGCCTCCAGGGCGAAGAAGCCGGGGTAAAGATGCCAATCGGCCTTGTCCATATGGGTAAACCCGCCGCCGTGTATCACCACCAACAGTGGGTATGGCCGCCCCAACAGCGCCTCGTTCGGTAAATACAGGTCGAAGCGCTGCAACGGATCATCGCCGTACGCCACGTCACCGTGCTTACGCCGTATCCAATCGGTACGCGGCACCGGCAGCGAACCACTGGTGTCCATCCAGCCGTCAATCCACTTGGTGTCGTGGATGGTCGGCCCCCGCTGCTTGCCAGCAAAGACCCGTTCGATCAGCGTGCCAAGACCCATGCGCCAAGCCTAACCGCCATCCGGCTCTCACGAGAACACCGCAATCATGTCAAAACATCACAAAAACCGTACGATTCTATCCGCGCGTCGCGGGTAGATGGCAGATCCCCGGCGTTGACACGGGCCGCAACCGGCTTGGCTGGCATGAGCCACCCCAGACGTTGCCATTCCTCGACTGCTCAACGCCGCAGCGCGGCGACCATCCAAAGCGGGGCCGCCAAAGACTCCCAAAACGGCGCTGCGCCCAGCTTCAGGCTGGGCGCAACACCTTGGATTTAGGTATTTGGGTACTTAGTGGCTCACCACTTGGAGCTGTCAAACCTCGGGAAAGCGGCGGCACCGGCATACTCGGCAGCGTCGTCAAGGTCTTCTTCGATACGCACCAATTGGTTGTATTTAGCTACGCGCTCGCTGCGCGCCGGAGCACCCGACTTGATCTGGCCGCAGCCCAGGGCCACCACGAGATCGGCGATGGTGGTGTCTTCGGTCTCGCCGGAGCGATGGCTCATCATGGTGCGGAACCCGTTGCGGTGCGCCAGCTCCACGGCATCGATGGTCTCGGAGAGCGAGCCGATCTGGTTCACCTTCACCAGCAGCGCGTTGGCAGCCCGCATATCGATCCCCTTGGCCAGCCGCTCCACGTTGGTCACAAACAGGTCGTCGCCCACCACCTGCACCTTGTCCCCCAACCGCTTGGTGAACTCGGTGAACCCGGCCCAATCCTCCTCATCCAACGGATCTTCGATAGAAACCAACGGGTACTTTTCGACCAACTGCTCGTAATAATCGATCATCTCGGCACTGGTCTTCAGCCCACCCTCAAAGGCGTACTTGCCGTCCTTGAAGAAGCTGGCCGCGGCCACATCCAACGCGATGGCCACATCACCGCCCGGCTTGTAACCGGCCTGGACGATGGCCTCGATGATGAGGTCAATGGCGGCGGCGTTGGAATCCAGATTGGGGGCGAAGCCGCCCTCGTCGCCGAGACCGGTGGAGAGCCCCCGGCCCTTCAACACAGCCTTCAACGCCTGATACACCTCGGCACCCATACGCAACGCCTCGGCGAAGCTCTCGGCACCGATGGGGGCGATCATAAACTCCTGGATGTCAACGTTGGAATCCGCGTGCGCGCCACCGTTGAGGATGTTCATCATCGGCACTGGCAACAAATGCACATTCGGGCCGCCCAGATAACGGTAGAGCGGCAACCCGGCGGAGTCGGCGGCAGCGCGAGCCACGGCCAGCGACACCCCCAAAATGGCGTTCGCACCCAGTTTGCCCTTGTTCTCGGTGCCGTCCAGTTCGAGCATGACGGCATCCAAAATGCGCTGCTCGGTGGCGTCCAGCCCCAACACCTCGGGGGCGATGATCTCGACCACATTCTCTACCGCGGTCAGCACCCCTTTGCCGCCGTAACGGCCCATGTCACCATCGCGCAACTCGACGGCCTCGAAGGCACCGGTGGAAGCACCGGATGGCACTCCGGCGCGAGCCGTGGAACCGTCGTCAAGGATGACCTCGACCTCAACCGTCGGATTGCCCCGCGAATCCAAGATTTCACGGGCTTCGATGTACTCAATGCTGGCCATTTCTCATCCTTCCGAAAGGGGCTCTGCTACGCATAAGACTTCAACTGCCCAGTCTATCGCGCCGGACGCTCCGCTGTGCGGATACGCTGCTCAAGCTCACGCACCGCACCCCGCAGCGCCTGATCGGGGTCAACGCCGCACGCCTGCGCCCTCGCCACCAGATCCAGAATCGCCCGCCCCACCTCGGCTGCGGTAACTGGTTCTGTCGCCAGCGGCATGTCGAGGTGTACGTCACGTACCCGCGTCACCACTTTCGCCGCCCTGGCCAGGGTGTTCATGCCATCAGGGATGCCTTCAAGACACGACGAGCGCTGTTTCTCGGCCCGCTTCGCCTGCTCCCAAGAGGCCATCATGTCGGCTGGCACCTCGCCGGAGCCGAACACGTACGGGTGCCGTCCGATTAGTTTGTCGGCCACTGCGTCGGCCACGTCGTCTACATCGAAGCGGCCTTGCTGCCGAGCGATCTCGCTGTGGAAGCACACCTGGATCAACAGATCGCCCAACTCCTCGCGTTGATCGGCGTCGTCGCCCGTCTCAATGGCCTCGACTGCCTCGGCGGTTTCTTCCACCAGATGCTTGACCAGGGTGAGTTGTGTCTGTGCGGCATCCCAGGGGCAGTCTCTCCTGAGCCGCGCCACCACCGCCGCCAGCCGCTGAAAACTCGCCCCGAGCGTAGCAGCATCACCCAACGCGCCTGCGGCGAGCGACGCCGGGTCAGGTAACGCGGCGGGGACGGGCGCAGCGGGCGTCATTTAACCGCCGCCGCCTCGGAAAGCGAGCCGTTGCCGACGGCAACCGCGGCGGTGTCATCCCAGTAGCCATAGCGCGGATTCAGCACTATCTCCACCTTTTCCTGCGCAGCGATGAACGCCTCCATGCCGAGTTGATTCAGCAGCAGCGCATAGTCGGCCACACCATAACCCACCTGCTGACAGGCGGGATCACGCAGCAGCGTGTTGCCAACGGAGGTGCTTCGCAGTATCTCCTCGCGCTCGGTGTCGGAGTATTTGATGTCCTGTTCCACCATGATCTGAGCGGCGATACGGCCCTCCAGCACGTAGCTGACCACCTGCGAGCGCAACGTGTGCGGGTCCTGCTGGAATGCCCGGGCGCAAGCCTGCACCAGGTCTTCGATCTCGTCGCCGGTGGTGATCGCGCCATCCACGATGAAGGCGGCGTTGGGCGGGGTGGCGCAGCCCGACGACAGCAGCACGCCGATGGCCAGCAAAACCGCCCCCACCATTTTCCTCATCTGCCCACCCCTCCTATCGTCTACGCGATGTTACCAGGCGATAGCCCGCCAGCTAAGACATCGCGCCTCATCGGGAAGCGGCGCTGGCCACCGCCGGGGGAAGCTTCATGGTAAACAACGCTCCACCTTCGGGACGGTTGCCCGCCGTCACCACACCGCCATGCGCCGTAACCGCCTGATCGACGATGGACAGCCCCAGCCCGGTACCCGGTGTATTACGCGCCTTGTCGGAGCGGTAGAAGCGCTCGAACACATGCGGAAGGTCAACGTCGGCGATACCGGGGCCCTCGTCGGCGACGGTGAGCACGCCGTCGCGGAGGGAAATGTGTACCGTCGCGTCGCTGGGCGACCACTTCACGGCGTTGTCGAGCAGGTTGATAATCGCCCGTTCCAACGTAGACGCCTCACCGACCACGTAATACGGCTCCAGCACCACGTCGAACGCCAACCCGTGACCGCGCCGACGCACCCGTTCCACCGCCACCGACACCACCTCCGCCAGATCCACCGGCTCGCCGCTCAACGTCACTTTGTCTTCACGCGCCAACTGCACCAGGTCGGACACCAGCGCGGAGAACTCCGCCAACTGCTCCGCCACATCGCCCAGAATCTCGGCACGGGCATCCTCTGGCAACATGCCAGATTGCTCATTGGCCACCAGCAGTTCGACGTTGGTTCGCATCGAGGTGAGCGGAGTACGTAGCTCATGTCCGGCATCCGCGATGAGGCGTTTCTGCCGCTCCCGGCTGGCGGTGAGCGACGACATCATGGCGTCGAAATTACGCGACAACTCCCCCACCTCGGTGTCGTCGTCATTGCCGGTCGGCGTCAACTCGTCGGTTTCGGTGACGTGTGCCACGGCGGCGGCAAGATCGTGCAACGGTTCCACCACCTTGCGGCCAGAGTTGAGCCCGGCCACCACCGCCACGGCCACGAACACCACCCCAAGCCACCAGAACAGCGTCCGCATGGTGGCGAGCGTGGTCTGGGTGGGCTGCAACGAACGGGCCAGCACCAAGGCATAACGCGCCCCTTCGGCTTGCAACGGCACCGCGACCATACGGTACGACTGCCCGTCGGTGCCGACCACCGAACGGGTCGAATAACCGATCTGGGTACGGGCGATGGCGATTTCCTCATCGCCTGGCACCATGCTCACCCGGTCGTCCGGCACCCGCATCGTATGGCCGTCGGCATCCACCAACACCAACAGCACGTTCATGGCCGCCAGCGCGGTGTTGTTCAGACCGCCCATGCCGACAAGATCGTTAACCACCGATTCGGTGACCTGCGATGCCACCTCCACCAGTTCGTCGTCCAACTGCTTCTCCAGCGACCACCGGGTAGCGTAGTACGCCGACGCCGACAGCACCAGCAGTGCCGTGGCGACGATGGCCGCGGACAGCCGCGAGAACCGTCCCAGCAAAGTACGGCCCAGAACGGCAGCGGAGATACGGGCGGTGTCGATCGCCATACGGTTTCCTGACAGTTTCGGCTTCGCGGCGCGCCCGGTTACGGGGCGGTCTCGCTCAGCATGTAACCGACACCGCGCATGGTGTGGATGAGACGCGAACTGTTGGCCGGCTCCGTCTTGCGGCGTAGATAACCGATGTAGACCTCAAGCGAGTTGGCGGTGGACGGGAACTCCGGCCCCCACACCTCTGCCAACAGCCAGGCGCGATCCAACACCTGATTGGGGTGATCCATGAACGCCAGCAGCAGCGCGTATTCGGTGCGGGTGAGCGAAAGCTTACGGCTGCCGCGCCGTACGTCGCGGGTGCGGGTGTCAACGCGCAGATCGGCGAACTCCAGCACCGGCGAGAGAGCTTTCGTCTCCTGGCGGGAGCGCCGGGTGAGGGCGCGCAACCGAGCCAGCAACTCATCGAGTGAGAAGGGCTTCACCATATAGTCGTCCGCGCCGGCGTCCAGACCATCCACCCGATCATCCACCGCGTCTTTGGCGGTAAGAATCAAGATGGGCACGTCATTGCCGGTGGAGCGCAACTCCCGGGTGGCTTGCAGCCCATCCAGGCGAGGCATCATCACATCCATGATGACGGCGGCGGGACGATTGGACGCCAGCATCGCCAGCGCTTCCAAACCGTCGGCGGCGGTCAGCACCTCGTAACCGCTGTAGCGCAGTGTGCGCGCCAGTGAGTCCCGTACGGCGTGGTCGTCGTCTACTACCAAAATCTCCATGGCTGTCCTCCTTGCCGCTACATTGTCGCCGTTGTCGCACCCCGCGCTATTGTCGCTATCGTCGCGCCCTGGTCGTCTCAACCTCTGCCGGGCACCACGGGTGCGGCCTCGAACCGCACCACCGTCTGTTTGCCGTGCCGGGTGAGCCAGCACACCCGGCCACCACCCAATACCTTCGTCTGCCCGGTCACCGCGTCGATGGCCAGGCACGCTTTCGTATCCAACGCCATCGCCGACGCCAAGTCAGCGGCGTGCAGCGCGGCCATCGCGCGGGTGGTGGTGAACCGGGTGTCGGCGTATGGCTCCACCCCCAGGCCGATGAGCCCCAGGCCCGGCAGCAGCACGACTTCCTCGAACCCGGCAGCCGCGTCCTCCGGGGCCACCTGGTTGCCTTGAAACTTCCATCCTCCGGCGATCACATACCGCGCCGCCACCGCCGCCCCGGCACCGAACCCGGCGTACTGGGCACCGCGGCGCACCTGGCGGGCCCACTGCGGGAATCTATCGGAGAGCGCGGCCAGCATTTCTGGCACCGGGCCGTCACCCACGATCAATCCGGCGGGTTCAACCACTACCGTCGCTGAGTCCGAGGGGGTTAGCTGCGCGGGCGCGTCAGGCGCATCAGGTGTGTCGGACGTATCCGATGCCTCAGACGTATCGGGGCCGCCAATCGGAGCCGGGTCGGGGGTCGTCTCCGGTCCTTTCAGCAGCCACACCGGATCGATGTCGGCCTCCGGGAAGCGGCGGATTATGGGGGCGAAATAGTCATCCAGATAGTCAGTGGCGTTGGATCCGTCGGAGAACAACGCCACCGTGAACCGGTTGCCCCGATTACGGGCTGACGCCACGAATGCGTCCCACATCGTGTCGAGGTCATCATGGGGTGCGCCCCCGACAAGGTAGATCGTCACGCTGCCAGTCTAGTGGTGGCGCGGCACCAGACGAATCGTCCTGGCACGACTAACGGCCATTCTTTTCACCGCGCCCGCCGCGAATCAGCGGTATTTAAGCGGCACCGCTGACCCATGGCGTAGTCGACAACAAGACCAGCGGCGAAAAACAACAGGCCACCGACCAGCCAACACCGGCCACCGGCCAACCACCCGATACCGAACTACTTACCAGTGTCGATGAACTTCGCGGCAAGGAAGCTGACGAACGACACGATCAGCGTGGCGAGCGCCAGCCCGATCACGCCATCAAACGTCCAGGAGAAGTCGAGGTGCCACGCCAAGCCGAACTGCCGACACACCCAGGCGGTGAGCACCAGCATGGTGGCGTTGATAACAAACAGGAACAAGCCGAACGTGAGAAGCACGATGCAGCCGGTGAGCACCTTGAATAATGGGCGCACCACGGCGTTCAATATCCCGAACAGCGCCCCGACAATCAGCATAGTGAGGACGCCTCGCACTGACCAGGGATCGTACAGCCACAACTGCGGCAAGATCGCGGTGGCGACCGCGATGGAGATGGCGTTTATGACGACGCGCTGCAACATGGCTCAGAGTTTACCCGGTATTCGTTCCATCACCGGCTGGGCTTGTCGAAGCGTTGCGCTAACTTTGCAAACCCCCCTCCCTTTCAGAGGAAACTCCGCTGGCGAAGACGGCAAAATATGAGCCGCGCGGCGCGGCAACACCGCTGCCACGCTAGGCTGAGGACTCCCTCACCTGACGAAGGGCGCGATCTGATGAATCTTCACGGCAGACATTTCCTGAAGGAACTCGACTTCACCGCGGCCGAGTGGCAGTACCTGATCGAGCTGGCGCGCGAACTGAAACGCGAGCGAGCCACCGGGATGGAACGGCAGCGCCTGATTGGCAAGTCGATCGCACTCATCTTCGAGAAGACCAGCACCCGTACCCGCTGCGCCTTCGAGGTGGGGGCACACGAGCAGGGCGCATACACTACGTACCTCGACCCGACGTCATCTCAACTCGGACACAAAGAGTCGGTGGCCGACACGGCACGGGTACTGGGGCGGATGTTCCATGGCATCGAATATCGCGGTTTCGGGCAGCAGCGCGTGGAGGAGTTGGCCGCGTACGCCGGAGTGCCGGTGTGGAACGGGTTGACAGACGAATGGCACCCCACCCAGATGCTCGCAGACCAACTCACCATGCTGGAACACTCCCCCGGCAAGACGTTGGCCGACATCAAATTGGCGTACGTCGGTGACGCGCGCAGCAATGTCGGCAACTCAGTGCTAATCAGCGGCGCGTTGATGGGCATGGAGGTACGCATCATCTCCCCCGCCGAACTGCAACCATCGCCACAGGTGTTGGATGCCGCCACCCGGCTCACCGGCGATAACACCGCGGAATTGCATATTAGCGACGACCTGGAAGCCGTATCCGGGGTGGATTTCATCTACACCGATGTATGGGTGTCGATGGGCGAACCGAAAGAACTGTGGCGCGAACGACTGGAACTGCTACGCCCGTACCAGGTGAACGCCGCGCTGCTGCGCCGTAGCGGGAACCCCGACATTAAGGTGCTGCACTGCCTCCCCGCGTACCACGACCTTGACACCGAGATCGGTCGCCAACTGCACGCCGAAACCGGTATGAACGAGTTCGAGATCGCTCACGACGTGTTCGAGCGGCACGCAGACATCATCTTCGCGCAAGCCGAGAACCGAATGCACACCATCAAGGCCGTGATGGTCGCCACCCTGGAGGACGTGCCGCCCTCCGTCTCCGAGTAGGATTCCCTATATCGTGCTTTACCAAACGTACGCGCGAGTGAATCTGCGCAACCTCAAACACAATCTTCAGGGTATCCGGGAACATGTCGGCGATCTGAAGGTGCTGTTCGCCGTCAAGGCGAATGCCTACGGGCATGGTGCCGTCGAAGTGGCGAAGTTCGTACAGGATGAGAAGCTGGTCGACTGGCTCGGCGTGGCGACGGTGCCGGAGGGCATCGAGCTACGCGAAGCCGGGGTACAGCTGCCGATCATGAAGTTCACACCGTCGTTCCGCGACGAATTGAGCGCCGCAATTGAGCACAACCTGTCGCTCACCGTGGTGGACGAGGCCACCATAAGCGAAGCTAGCGAGGTCGCCGCAGAACTGGGTACCACCGCCGATGTGCAGTTGGCCATCGACACCGGAATGCGCCGCGTCGGCTGCCCGCCGGAGCACGCCGTGAAGCTGGCACAGCTTTTATCCGACGACCCGAACCTGTATTTCGAGGGCGTATTCACCCACCTACCCA